>JBLMWY010000382.1:0-3238 GCA_050257475.1 Bdellovibrio bacteriovorus | reverse complement strand
GGACCCGCTCAAAACCCTCTCGGATCAGGGAGGGGTCGCCGATCCTGGCCCCACGCTCCAGGGCCTCGATGGCCTCGTCCAACGCCGGGACGCCGCAGTAGCGGGTGGCCCCGCGCACCTGATGGGCATGCTCCGCGAGCCCATGCCAGTCCGACTCTTCCAGAGCGTGGCGTAGGTCCTCGATCTCCCCGGGGAGGCCCGCCAGCAGGGCGCTAAAGAGCTCTGCCGCCAGCTCCGCGTCGCCGCCGGCGCTGGCCAGGGCCGCGACAGAATCGCGGGCGGGGAGGGGTGCGAGGGGGCCTTTGGCTGGCGTCTGGTTCACCGGATGTCCTCTGTTTTGTCGGCGTCCGCACTCTATCGGGATCCTTTGGTCGGCGCCAGGGGGGGACAGGCATCCCGCGGCCTCTCGCCGCTTGGTTGCCCGCCGGCCCTGAGGCACAATCCCAGGAGCGCGAACCGACCGGACTCGCCGCCCGCGCGGGCGAGCCCCCGGGCTGCCGATTCTTTGAGCCCCAGAGCCCCCCGATGCCCTATCCGACCATACAAGACTTAGTCGGCAGCACCCCCCTGGTGCGTCTCCAGCGCCTGCCCGGGGAGACCGACAACCTGATCCTCGCCAAGCTGGAGGGCAGCAACCCGGCGGGCTCGGTGAAGGACCGCCCGGCGCTGAACATGATCCGCCGCGCCCAGGAGCGGGGCACCATCAGCCCCGGCGACACCCTGATCGAGGCCACCAGCGGCAATACCGGCATCGCGTTGGCCATGGCCGCCGCCATCATGGGTTACCGCATGGTCCTCATCATGCCCGAGCACATGAGCGTGGAGCGCCGGGCGGTGATGCGGAGCTTCGGCGCCGAGATCATCCTCACCCCCAAGGCCGGCAGCATGGAGGCGGCGATCGATCTCGCCAACGCCATGGAGGCCCGGGGGGAGGGGCTGCGGCTCGACCAGTTCTCCAACCCCGACAACCCGGCCGCCCATTACGAGACGACCGGTCCCGAGATCTGGCGGGACACCCAGGGGCGCATCACCCACTTCGTGAGCTCCATGGGGACCACCGGTACCATCATGGGCACCGGGCGCTATCTCAAGGAGCAGAGCGCGGAGGTTCAGATCGTCGGGGTCCAGCCGGAGGAGGGGTCCAGCATCCCCGGCATCCGCCGCTGGCCGCAGGCCTATCTGCCGAAGATCTACGACCCCAAAGGGGTGGACCGGATTATCGACGTCTCCCAGTCCCTGGCGGAGGAGACCGCCCGCGAGCTGGCTGCCCGGGAGGGGATCTTCGCCGGCATCTCCTCGGGCGGGGCCACGGCCGCGGCCCTCAAGCTCGCCGCCGAGGTCTCTCAAGCCGTGATCGTGGTCATCATCTGCGACCGCGGTGACCGCTATCTCTCCACCGGCGTCTTCCCCGCCTGAGGGTCGATTCCAGCCCGCGCCGTCGCGGCCACCCGTGGGTCGGGCTTCAGCCCGACGGCGAAGCTGGCGGTTGCTGGAGAGGTTCGAGTCGGACTGAAGTCCGACCTACACCGGGGCACGCGAATCATTGCTGAAAAGCATCTCGCAACCGTCTGAAGAAGCAATAAATTGTCAAAGAAACGCAAAGAGCTTCCCAAAGAGCTGATCGAGGTGGAGATCGCGTCCCTGACCCACGAGGGCCGGGGGCTCGCCCACTTCGACGGTAAGGCGGTGTTCGTGGACGGAGCCCTGCCGGGTGAGCGGGTGCGTTTCCGCTACACCCGGATGCGCCGCCGTCAGGACGAGGGGGTGGCGGTGGAGGTCCTGCGCGCATCCCCGGAACGGGTCGCCCCCCGCTGTCCCCACTTCGGGGTCTGCGGCGGCTGCAGCCTCCAGCATCTGGAGCCCGGCGCCCAGGTCCGGGTCAAGCAGGAGACCCTGGCGGATTGTTTCGCCCGCATCGGCAAGGTCCATCCCGAGCGCTGGCTTGCCCCCTTGGTGGGGGAGCCCTGGGGCTACCGGCGCAAGGCCCGGCTGGGGGTCCGGCACGTTGAGAAGAAGGGTCGCACCCTGGTGGGGTTCCGGGAGCGGGGCAGCTCCTTCCTCGCGGATCTGCGCCGCTGCGAGGTCCTGCACCCGGTGGTCGGGGAGCGGCTCGAGGTCCTCGCCGAGACGGTGGAGCGCTTGAGCATCCGCGACCAGGTCCCCCAGATTGAGGTGGCCCTGGGCGAGGGGCCCTGCGTCCTGGTGTTCCGCTGCATGGCGCCCCCGAGCGCCGCGGATCTCGGCCTGCTCCAAGGCCTGGCGGAGCAGCACGGCTTCCACGTCTATCTCCAGGAGGGCGGGCCCGACAGCGTCCGGCCCCTGCCGGGCCAGGGGGTCGACCTCCACTATGACCTGCCCCGTCAGGGGGTGCGGATCGGCTTCGAGCCCACGGACTTCACCCAGGTCAACCTGGAGCTCAACCGGCTCATGGTGGACCAGGCCCTGGAGCTGCTGGACCCCCAGCCGGACGAGCCGGTGCTGGACCTCTTCTGCGGCCTGGGCAACTTCAGCCTCCCGCTCGCCCGTCATGCCCGGGAGGTGATGGGGGTGGAGGCGGACGCGGGGCTGGTCGCCCGGGCCGAGGCCAACGCCCGCGCCAACGGCATCGCCAACGCGCGCTTCGCCACCGGCGACCTGTACGGGGAGCTGGGCGATCAGCCCTGGACCCGGGAGCGCTTCACCAAGGTCCTGCTGGACCCGCCCCGCAGTGGGGCGCTCCAAGTGCTGGACTGGCTGCCCCGCCTGGGGGTCGAGCGCGTCCTCTATTGCTCCTGTTACCCAACCACCCTGGCCCGGGACGCGGACCGGCTGGTGAATGGCCTCGGTTATCGCCTGCGCGCCGCCGGGGTCATGGATATGTTCCCCCATACCGCCCATGTGGAGTCGATGGCCCTCTTCGAGCGGCTCGCCAAGGCGTGAGGTTTGCGCAGGGACACGCTGATTGATTCGAGGCCCAGGGGATGAGGCGCCGGGATCTGCTCTTCGGCACGCTTGTCTCGCCGATCCTCGGCGGCTGTGGCAGGGACCTGTCAACGCTCGACGGCGTGCTGCGCTTCGGGCTCGCCAATCCGCCCCGCAACCTGGATCCGCGGCTGGCCACGGACGCGACCTCGGAGCGGGTCAATCGGCTCCTGTATGGCCGCCTGGTGGATCTGGATGACCAGGGGCTGCCGGTGCCCGGCATCGCCTGCTGGGAGCTGCTCACACCGACCCACTACCGCTTCGAGCTGGGGGGCGC
>JBLMWY010000381.1:0-6047 GCA_050257475.1 Bdellovibrio bacteriovorus | reverse complement strand
AATAGACGTCGTTCTCCAGGCCACGCATCCAGGTGAGTGAGAGGGCCCCGAGCACGCCCAGGGGCACCACCAGCAGCACCGCCGCCGGGACCGACCAGCTCTCGTAGAGTGCCGCCAGGGCCAGGAAGACGACCAGAAGGGACAGGGCGAACAGCAACGGCGCCTGCTGCCCGGAGATGATCTCCTGGAGCGAGGAGCCGGACCACTCGTAGCCGATGCCCTTGGGCAGGTCCCGGTCCACGATCTCCTCCATGGCCGCCATGGCCTGGCCCGAGCTGTGGCCGGGACTGGCACCGCCGTTGATCTGGATGGACTCGAAGCCGTTGTAGTGGTCGATGGCCGGGGGCGCCAGGCCCCAGTCGGCGCTCACCACGGCGCTCAGCGGCACCATGGCGTCGAGGTCGCCCTGATTGCTCGGGATGAAGTAGCGGGCAAGGTCCTCGGGACGGCTGCGGAAGTCGGCGTCGGCCTGGAGCAGCACCTTGAGCACCCGGCCCTGATAGTTGAAGTCGTTGGCATAGACCGGGGCCAGCATCAACTGGATGGCGGCATAGATATCGCCGAGATCTAGCCCCATGGCCTGGGCCTGGAGCCGGTCCACCCGAAGCTGGACCTGGGGGCCGTCTTCGAGTTGGTTGGGCCTCACCCCGGCCAGCACCGGATCCTTACCCGCGGCACCCAGCAAGGTATTGCGCGCCTCCATCAGGGCCGCATGGCCCAGGCCGGCCCGGTCCTGGAGCCGGAAGTCGAAGCCGCCGAAGCGCCCCAGCCCCCGCACCGTGGGCATGTTGACCACGAAGATGCGCGCCCCCTGAACCGCCTGCAGGGCCCCGTTGGCCGCCGGGATGAAGGCCTGAATCTGCTCGGAGGGCTTGGTGCGCTCGTCCCAGTCCTTGAGCCGGATGAAGCCCAGACCGACGTTCTCCCCCTGCCCCACGAAGCTGAACCCAGCCACCGTCAGCACCCGGTCCACCAGGGGGTTCTTCTTCAGGATCTGCTCCATCTCCTGGAGCACGGCGCTGGTGCGCTGCATGGTCGCCCCCGGCGGAAGCTGGATGATGGCGAAGGCGTAGCCCTGGTCCTCCTCCGGCAGGAAGCTGGTCGGCAGGTTCACATACAGATAACCGGCAAGCGCGCCCAGGGCCAGATAGGAGACCATCCAGCGGGGGGTGCGGCGGATGGCCTTCCCGACCCGCCGCAGGTAGGCCCCGGCCATCCAGCCGTAGGCCCGGTTGAAGCCCCGCAGGAACCAGTTCGGCTCCCTGTGTGGATCAGGAACGGGCTTGAGCAGGCTGGCGCACAGGGCCGGGGTGAAGCTCAGGGCCATCAGGGCGGAGATGCCCATGGAGATGGCGATGGTGAGCGAGAACTGCCGGTAGATGACCCCCACGCTCCCCCCCACCAGGGCCATGGGGATGAAGACCGCCGCCAGCACCAGGGTCATGGCGATCACCGCCCCGGTGATCTGGTCCATGGCCTTGCGCGCCGCCTCCTTGGGCGGCAACCCCTCCTCCGACATGATGCGCTCCACGTTCTCCACGACCACGATGGCATCGTCCACCACCAGGCCGATGGCGAGCACCAGGCCGAAGAGGCTCAGCACGTTGATGGAGAAGCCCGCCGCGTACATCCCGGCGAAGGCCCCAGTGAGGGCCACCGGCACCACGAGGCTCGGAATTAGGGTGGCGCGCAGGTTCTGCAGGAAGAGGAGGATGACGAGGAAGACCAGGACCACCGCCTCCACCAAGGTCTTGACCACCTCTTGGATGGAGATGCGCACGAACTGGGTGCTGTCGTAGGGCGTGAGCCAGGAGACCGCCGGGGGCAGATAGCGCATCAGCTCGTCCATCTTGGCCCGGATGGCCGCCGCCACCTCGAGTGCATTGCCCTCGGGCGAGAGCTGGATGGCGAACCCCGCCACCGCGTCCGCCCCCAGGTGCACGTCGCGGCCGAAGGACTCGGCCCCCATGGCGATGCGCGCCACGTCCTTGAGCCGCACCTGGCTCCCGTCCGGGTTGGCGTGCAGGATGATCGCGCCGAACTCCTCCGCCGTGGTGAAGCGGCTGGAGGCCCGCACCGAGGCCATGAACCCCTGCCCCGGCGGTGCCGGCATGGCCCCGACGGCCCCGGCGGCCACCTGGATGTTCTGGGCCCGCACGGCATCCAGGGCGTCGGCGGCGCTGAGCCCGAAGCCCCGCAGCCGATCGGGGTCGAGCCAGATCCGCATGGCATAGCCCGAGCCGAACTGGGTCGCCCCGCCCACCCCGGGCAGCCGGCGGATGGGGTCGAGGATCTGGGCCGTGATCAGGTTGTCCAGGGCATTGCTGTCGATGGCGGGGTCCGACGAGCGCAGGGCCACCACCATCAGGAAGTCGTTGTTGACCTTGGCCACGGTGATGCCGTTCTGCACCACCTCCCGCGGCAGCCGAGGCTCGGCGGTGCTCAGGCGATTTTGCACCTGGACCTGGGCGGTGTCCGGGTTGGTGCCGGTCTGCAGGGTCAGGGTGATCTGGGCCTGGCCGTTGTCCCGGGAGCTGGAGTCGAAATAGAGCAGGTTGTCGATGCCGGTGAGCTGTTGCTCGATGACCGAGGTCACGGTCTTCTCCACCACCTCCGCGCTGGCCCCCGGATAGCTGGCGGTGACGCTCACCTGGGGCGGGGCGATGGGCGGATAGGCGGAGACCGGCAGCTCGAGCATCGCGATGGTCCCCGCCAGGGTGATCAGGATGGCGATGACCCAGGCAAAGACAGGGCGGTCGATGAAGAAGCGCGGCATGGCAGAACCCTGTCAGACTTTGGGATCGGCTTTCGGACTCAGCTACCAGCGGACGGGCTGGACTTCGACGCGGCCTTAGGATCCGGAGCGGTCGCCGCCCCTGCCACCCGGACCTGGTCGCCGGGCTTGACCTTCTGCAGCCCCGAGAGGATGACGCGGTCGCCGTCCCTGAGATCCCCGCCGAGGATCCAGTCCGTGCGGGTCATGCCGTGGGTCTCGACCCGGCGCTGGGTCACCTGCCCCCCCTCATCCACCACCAGGACATAGGCCCCGGCGGGATCCCGGGCCAGGGCCGCCTGGGGCAGCAGAAAGGCCTGATCCAACTGGCTGATGGTCAGGCGCAGGGTGACGAACTGACCCGGCAGCAGGGTCTTGTCCGGGTTCGGGACCGTCGCGCGGAGCGACAGGGCCCCGGTGCCCGGGTCCACCGCCAGGTCGGAGAAGTCCAGGGTGCCGGGATGGGCATAGGTAGAGCCGTCGGGCAACAGCACCTCGACCTTGACGGCATCGGCCCCTCGAGCCCCGGGCACCAGGGGCCTGCGCAGATCTTGGCGCAGGTCTTGGAGCTCCCCCGGCGACTGGCTGAAGTTGACGTAGATGGGATCGATCCGCTCCACCGTGGTGAGCAAGGTCGCCTCCCCCTGCCCCACCAGGGTCCCCTCGGTCACCAGCGCGCGGCCCGCCCTCCCGGCGATGGGGGCGGTCACATCCGCGTAGCCCAGATCCAGCCGGGCCAGCTCCAGGTTGGCCTGGGCCTGCTTCACCGCCGCGGCGGTGGTGCGCTCCGCCGCCAGGGCGGTGTCGAGATCCTGCTGGGAGAGTGTCTTCTTCTCCCGAAGCTCCAGATAGCGCTTGGCGGTGAGGGCCGCGTTGGTGGCATCCGCCTCGGCCCGCGTCAGGGCCGCCTCCTGGGCCCTTACCTCCGCTTGCAGACGCGCGGGGTCGATCCGGAACAGGAGCTGCCCCGGCTCCACGTCCGTCCCCTCCGTATAGATCCGCTCTAGCAACACCCCCGCGACCCGGGCCCGGACCTGGGCCAAACGGGTCGGGGCGAGGCGCCCCACCAGCTCCCGGGTGATGGGCACCGACTGGGCATGGACCTCCATCACCTTGACCTCCGCGACGGGCTTGGCCGCGCCGGGCACGCCCCCGGCCGCCGGCCCCTCCGACCTGCCGCAGCCGGCCACCAGGGCGACGCCGAGTAGGAGCAGGACCCGATGGTTCCGGGGCGACATCAAGGGCGCGATCATGAAGGTCTCCTTAATCCGGGAGGGGAGCTGGCCCTGGGGTCTTGGACAGACGCGGAAGGCCGCGAGCACGGATCCGCCGCGGGTGCCGAGGGGTCGCATGCTCAACAGCACGGCTAGGGCACTCGGCGGACGAATCGAGGCAATCTCCCCACGCCTATTGTGCCAGCGGCGCCGCGGTCGCCGTGTGGAAAGAACGGTCAAGCTCCTGCGGTCCGAAGGACCGTGGCCCCCAAGTCGGGGTGGACGGACCGCCTCGCTCGCCGCGACGGGGCACCAGGGGACGAGGTGAGGCTTTTGACCGCGCTTCAGCCTCCAGGGTCCTCACCCAGGCAGGCCCCTCGGATCAGGGCCATGAGGGCCGGCAGGTCGGCGCAGGAGTCGAGGGCCGCAGCGTCCAGACAGGGTCGAGGCTCTCCGTCGACCAGCCTGAGGACCGCGGGTAAGGGCACCGAGACTCCAGGAAAACGCTCACGGAGCTGGTCCCGATGGAGGAACTCGCAGGGTACCCCCAGGGAGTCCACGAAGGCCCGCCACTCCGTCCGCTCCTTGAGGTACCCGTGGGTGATGGCGCAGAGCCGGCAGGGGTAGGTGGCGGGCGAGAAGAGCTTGTGTCCGATGTCGGCCAGGGTGTTGAAGAGGCCGCTGTCGGCGTTGTAGACGAAGAGCAGTCCGCCGGTTCCGCTCATGGCGTCCGGGTCCAGGCGAGCCGCGCCAGCTTCCAGGCGAGCAGGGCCCAGGGGGTGGCATGAAGCACCAGGTCAAAGATGTCGATGGGCCGCACCAGGGCGCCCGCCGCGAGCAGCTTGAGCTTCTCCCAGACATGGGGCTCCGGGCTGAAGGGGGCGAGCCCCAGGGTCAGGGCCGCGAGGATCAGGACCCAGAGGGGGATGCGGTCGATCAGGATGTTCATGCCGCCAGGATGTCCGTGTAGATCTCATCGACGCCGAGCTCGTCGTCGAGGGCGTCGAGTCGGAATCGCTCACCCGTCCCGAACACCTCGAGGTCCCAGCCCGTGGCGCGGCGATAGACCTCGACCCGGCATGCGTCCTGGGCGACCAAGATGTATTCCATGAGGCTCGACAGCCTGCGGTAGGCATAGAACTTGTCGGAGCGGTCCCCGCGTTCCGTGGAATTGGAGAGGACCTCGAGGATCAGGACGGGGTGCTCAGAGTAGTACTCATGGGGCGTGAAGGGCGCGCACTCCACGTGGAGGTCCGGGTAATAGAAGCGGTCGTCGTTCAGGCCCTGCACGCGCACCTTGACGTCGGTGCCGAAGGCCTCGCAGGGCCTACCGGCCAGGCGATCGTCGAACAACCGGGCGAGTCGCTTGGTCAGGCGATTGTGGGTCTTGCTCGCGCCGGTCATGGCAAAGACGGCGCCATTGACAAATTCATGGCGCTCGGCGGCGGACTTCTCCCCTTCCAGGTACTCCGCGGCGGTCAAGGACCGGCTGAACACGGGCTCTGGCATGGCTGGCTCCAAGGGTCTTTCGCTTTCTCCATGCTAGGTCTCATCCGCCCCGGACTTCAACGGGTCCATCCCCACGGACCCTAGAGCCTTATCCGCGGGCGCCGAGGCCGCCGCAGGAGATCCGAGCAGCCCCGGAAAGTCCAGAAGGTCTTCCGGCCTGTCCAGGTCCCGCAGGGTCGGCAGCTCCGCCCAGCCCCAGCCGAGTGACTCCAGGGCGGCTCGGGTGCGGCTCAGCACCTGATCGCTTCCCCAAGGGATCCCGGCGAAGAGCTTCGCGTCCAGGCGGCGGACCCCGATCAGGACATAGCCTCCGTCGGCTGCCGGACCGAGCACCACGTCCGCGGACTCCAGGGCAGCGAAGGCGGAGGCCAGGTAGTCGGGGCTGTACTCCCGGCAGTCGCTGCCGATGAGCACGGCACATCCGCCGCGCGTCAGGGCCCGCGACAGGGCCACCGCCATCCGTACCCCCAGATCCCCCTCCGGCTGGTGGTGAAGCTCCAGGCCATGGTGCTCGGCCAGCGCGCCGCATCGGCCGCCCTTGGGGACGGCAC
>JBLMWY010000380.1:0-4357 GCA_050257475.1 Bdellovibrio bacteriovorus | reverse complement strand
CCAGATGCTGCAGAACGCATTGAACGCGGTGAACGCCGTCCAGTGATCGAGGCGTGCTCCGCGCCGGCCGGCGCGGAGTCTGCCTCCCTTCCAAGGGGCACCCAGGGGTGCCCCTTTTTTTTGGCGGTGGAAGGTCCTGAGCGACAAGCTCAGGCGGTCCTTTCTACTTGGCTGACGGCGACTCGGGCGCTGCCGGCGCTGCCGGCTCAGCCGGGGCCGTTGGTGCCGGCAGGGCGGGCGGGACCATCAGGGGCGGACCCCACAGGAAGGGCTGGTCCCAGTAGGGACGCCACCAGCGACGCCCGTACCAGCCCCAGGGGCGACGGTAATGCCAGTAACGATGCCAAGGTCGATGGCCCCACCAGCCGGGACCACCCCAGTAGCCGGGACCCCACCAGCCCGGGCCACCCCACCAGCCGGTGCCACCGCCGAAACCGAATCCGAAGCCTCCCCCGAAGAACCCGAAGAAGGCCTGGGACTGGGCCGGGAGCACCGAGAGGGTGGTCGCCAGCAAGGCCGCCGCGAAGACAGGAAGCCGTTTCATGAGACACCTCCAGATCGACTGCCGGATGGCATCCCTGCCGTTCTGAGGACAGGTCTCTCCCTTCGCAGCTCATAGTTTAGTACTTCATCATCTACGCAAATTCCTAATTTCCTGCGTCGCGTCAGTGTCTCGGTCGATGGGACGCGCTATGGTCAGGCAAGGGCCCGCATCGGCCCCGGAACCGAGATGAGCGCCTCCATCGACAACCCCCACTTCATCCTGCGGCGGTTGCACTCCCTGCTGGGGCTGCTGCCGGTTGGGGCCTTCCTGATCTTCCATCTTTGGGAAAATTCCCAATCCCGGCTCGGTGCCGAGCACTACAACCGCGAGGTGGTGGGCGCCCTGCAGGGCCTGAATTACCTGCCGCTGCTCGAGGTCTTCCTGATCGCCCTGCCGCTCCTGTTCCACGCGGGCTACGGGGTCCTCATCGTTCACCAGGCAAGGCCGGAGCTCAGGCGCTACCCCTATCTCCGGGGTTGGCTCTACTGGCTCCAGCGCCTATCGGGCCTGGGCGTCCTCGCCTTCCTGCTCCTGCATGTGAGCCTGACACGCGTCCAGGGGATGCTGGAGCCGGCCGTCCGGGCGGACCTCTACGGCCACATGCAGGCCCTCCTGACCCAGCCCTGGATGCTCGCCCTGTACCTGGCGGGTCTGCTCCTCGCCGTCTTTCACCTGGCCAACGGCCTCTGGTCCATGGCCATCGTCTGGGGGCTCACCACCTCGCCCCGCGGCCAGACCCTGTTCGGCTACGCCTGCGTCGGGGTCGGTCTCCTGCTTGCCGCCCTGGGCGTGCACGGCCTCCTCGGGTTCCTGCCATGAGCCAACCGGAGGTGATCGTCGTCGGTGGGGGTCTCGGCGGGCTCTGGGCCACCCTGCGCATCGCGGAGTCGGGCTTCCCGGTGCGGCTCTTTGCCCTCTTCGAGGTGCGGCGCAGCCACTCGGTGTGCGCCCAAGGGGGGATCAACGCGGTCCTGGACCTCAAGGGTCAGCACGATTCCATCCGCCAGCACGTCATCGATACCATCAAGGGCGGCGAGTACCTGGCCAACCAGCCCCCTATCCAGAGCCTGTGCGCGGACGCCCCGGGCCTGATCCGCACCTTTGAGCGCATGGGGGTGACCTTCTCCCGCACCCCTGAGGGTCTGCTGGACCTGCGTCTCTTCGGCGGGGTCAAGAACAAGCGCACTGTCTTCGCCGGGGCCAGCACCGGCCAGCAGCTCCTCTATGGGGTAGACCAGCAGGTGCGGCGGCTGGAATCGGAGGGGCTGGTCACCAAGCACGAGTTCTGGGAGTTTCTGTCCCTGCTCAGGGATCAGGACGGGGTCTGCCGGGGCATCGTGGCCATGGACCTCAAGAGTCTGGAGGTGCGGGCCTTCCCGGCGGCGGCGGTGGTGGTCGCCACCGGCGGCTTCGGCCAGCTCTACGCCCCCAAGACCACCACCTCCACCAACGCCACGGGGGCCGCCGCCAGCCGCTGCTACCAGCAGGGGGCCTGGTTCGCCAACGCCGAGTTCTTCCAGTTCCACCCCACCGCCATGATCGGGCACGACAAGACCCGGCTCATGAGCGAGGCGGCCCGGGGCGAGGGCGGACGCGTCTGGGTGCCCCGCGACCCCCAGGATCGACGCCCACCGCGGCAGATACCCGAGCGCGAGCGCTTCTACTTCCTGGAGGAGCTCTTCCCCGCCTACGGCAACACCGTGGCGCGGGACGAGGCGGCCCGCGCCATCTGGCGGGTAACCCGTCAGATGGGCCTCGGCATCGACGGGGGTGACCGGGTCTACCTGGACCTGACCCATCTCGACCCGCGCTTCGTCAACACCCGGCTCGGGGCCATCCTGGAGATCTACCGCAAGTTTGCCGGCCAGGACCCCATCGCCGAGCCCATGGAGATCTTCCCCGCCGCCCATTACGCCATGGGGGGACTCTGGGTGGACTACGAGACGGACCCGACCACCGGCGGCATGCGACCCGGCAGCCCCCGCAATCATGCGACCAGCATCCCTGGTCTTTACGCGTGCGGTGAGTGCGACTATGCCTACCACGGGGCCAATCGGTTGGGGGCCAACTCGCTGCTCTCCGCGAGCTATTCGGGGCGGGTGGCCGGGGAGTCCGTGGTCAGCTACCTGCGGGGTCTGGATGAGGGGCGGCCGACCCTAGGGGCCGCCGAGGCCGAGGTGGCCCGCCAGCGGGCCATCAACACCCGGCTGATGGCCAGCGACGGGGGCGAGAATCCCTACCGGATCCACCGGGCCCTGGGTGAGCTGATGACCAACAAGGTGGGCGTGGTGCGGGCCAACCCGGAGCTGGCGGTTGCCCTGGACGAGCTCGATGAGCTGGACGCCCGCTGCGGGCGCCTGAGCCTCGGCGAGTCCAGCACCTGGGCCAACCAGACCCTGGCCTTCGCCCGCCAGGTCAAGGATATGATCGCCCTGGCCCGGGTCGTGACCCGCAGCGCCCTGGAGCGGGACGAGTGCCGGGGGGCCCACTACAAGCCCGAGTTCAAGCTCGCCATCCCCGAGGGCCGCTTCCCCGGCGACCCGGAATTCGAGGACTATCGGGCCCGCTGGCAGGCCAACAACGACCGCTGGCTCAGGACCACCATCGCCGAGCATACGGAAGCAGGCCCTCGCATCAGCTATCAGGACGTGGACACCAGCGTCTATCCACCCACCGAGCCGCGGGATTATCGGTAGCGAAGTAGTGGCGAGTAGCGAGGGCCGAGGGCGCAGGATGGGCAGAGCGAGAGCGATGCCCATCGAAACGGCCCCATGGGTGTGGCGAAGCCGCCAACCAGGGCAAGACCAATGAACCCCGAGAACATCCGTTTGAGGATCCGCCGCCAGGACAGGCCCGACTCGGCGCCTTACTGGCAGGAATTCGCCCTCCCCTACCAAGCGGACTACAACGTCCTGTCCGTGCTCATGGCCCTGCGGGAGGAGCCGGTGACCATCGACGGCCGGCGGGTCGACCCGGTGACCTGGGAGCACAATTGCATGGAGGAGGTATGCGGGGCCTGCGCCATGCTGATCAACGGGCGACCCCGCCCCGCCTGCTCCGCCCTAGTGGACCGGCTGCTGGAGGAGTCGCCCGGGGCGCCCATCGTCCTGGAGCCGCTGCCCAAGTTCCCGGTGGTGCGGGATCTGCTCGTCGATCGCACGCGGATCGAAACGGGGCTGCGCCAGGTTCACGCCTGGGTGCGCATCGACGGGGCCTGGGACATCCACGAGGGGGCACCGCGCATCTCGCCGGCCGAGTGGGAGGCCAACTATCTCTACAGCCGTTGCATGGCCTGCGGGTGCTGCATGGCCGCCTGCCCCCAGTTCCACCCCGGCTCCGCCTTCATCGGCCCGGCGCCCCTGGCCCAGGTGCGGCTCATGAACGCGCACCCCACCGGCCGCTACGATAAGGCCAAGCGCCTGCACGCCATCATGGCCGAGGGCGGTCTCTCGGACTGCGGCAATGCCCAGAACTGCGTGCGCGTCTGCCCCAAGGAGATCCCGCTGACCACCGCCATCGGCGAGCTAGGACGCCAGGTGACGGCGCAGATGCTCAAGGACCTGTTCGGCGCCGGCGGCTGAGCGCCGGCCCCACGTCCACCCCGACCCTCCGGCAGGCCCTCAGGCCCCATCCACGTGAGGGCGACCGGTCCGCGACCGATGGGGGCTCGAGACCCCGATGCGATTCCCGACGCGCGGCTGGCCGCTGGCGACCATCCGCACCCCTGCCCCTTGTCCAGGGGCCGTCCTCTGGAGTAGTTTCTCTAGCGATCCGCGCACTTGCGGGCTTATGGCCTGATGAAGAGCACTGACC
>JBLMWY010000379.1:0-2760 GCA_050257475.1 Bdellovibrio bacteriovorus | reverse complement strand
AACGGCGTGGTGGTCCATGTGATGCTTCCCAAGGTGCGCGACTACTACAACCTGGAGCGCCTCTGGTCGGTGCCCGCACCAGTCCCGAAGGTGGCCGCGGCGGCTACCCTCTGAGCGACCCGAGCGCGCCCCTGGATGGATCGGTTCGACCGTATCTTCGAGCTCAACCGCATCCTCCAGGGGGCGCGCCGCCCGGTCTCCCGCCAGCGCATCCAAGCCGAGCTGGAGTGCTCCCGGGCCACGGTGAAGCGTCTCATCGAGGACATGCGTCTCTATCTCAACGCCCCCATCGTCTACGACCGGGAATACAACGGCTACCGCTACGACCAGGCGGAGGGGGCCATGTACGAGCTCCCGGGCCTTTGGTTCAACGCCTCGGAGCTCCACGCCCTCTTGACCGTTCAGCAGCTCCTCGCCGGGGTCCAGCCGGGCCTGCTGGACCAGCACCTCAAGCCCCTGCAGAAACGCATCGCCGCCTTGCTGGAGCTCCAGCGACCGGGCTCCGACGGGTTGGCGGATCGGGTGCGGATCCTCCAGATGGCCTCCCGCCGGGTAGGGCCAGAGTTCCTTACCGTCGCCGGATCCCTGGCCCAGCGCCAGCGCCTTGAGATCCGCTACTTCAACCGTGGTGCCGATGCCCACAGCCAGCGTACCGTCTCCCCTCAGCGGCTCACCTACTATCGGGACAACTGGTACCTGGACGCCTGGTGCCACCTGCGGGAGGGCTTGAGGACCTTCGCCCTGGATGCCGTCGAGGGCGCCCGGCCCCTAGAGGAGCCGGCGATGGAGGTCCCCGAGGCGGAGCTGGACCGGCACTATGCCTCCTCCTACGGCATCTTCGCGGGGATGCCGGACCAGGTGGCGGTGCTGCGCTTCAGCCCCGAGCGGGCGCGTTGGGTCGCCAAGGAGCAGTGGCACCGCGACCAGCGGGGACGTTTCCTCGCCGATGGGAGCTATGAGCTTGAGATCCCCTACAGCAACCAGTTGGAGCTCGTCATGGACGTGCTGAGGTATGGGCCGGACGTGGAGGTGATCGCCCCCGAGCCGCTCCGGGCCGAGGTCCAGCGGCGCCTGCGCGCCGCCCTGGTCCGCTACGAGGGCTCCGTCCTCGCGTGAACTCGATGCCGCGCAGGAGCGGCGCCGCGCCTCGACCCGAGCTTGGTGGTTGGCTAAGAGGTCTGGTCGCCCATAAGAGGGGACCTCATCCACTCGGCGGGTTGGGTTTGGTCTGGCGGCTGTCGGACTAAGATTCGACCTCCAGGGCGTGGGGTCGCGCTAGTGGAGGCTGGGCGGGGGAATCAAGGTCCGGTCGGGCAGGGCCGAACCAATGGACCAGGGCGGAGTCCCCAGGGGGCCACTGGCCCTTGAGGATGTTTTGGGGCTCGTTGCCGGCAAAGGCTAGGTAGCCATACTTGCCGTAATGGGGGAGCTTCCGGGCGAGCCCCGGCAGGGCGGCGGGCTCGGAGGCGGCGACCCAGCCCCAGGGGCGGCCGTCGATGAGGCGCGTCAGCACCAGGCTGGCGGCATCGCGCTTGAGGGTCTGGCCGCGCAGGCGCAGCTCGCCTGCCTCCAGGGCCAGATTGAATCCCCGGGCGTCGCGCGCGATCTCGGCGGCGAGGCGGTTCTCCCACCCCAGCACCCAGACGGCCCCCGACCTGGGCAGAGCGCCAAGCTCCGAGTCAGTGGCGATCCGCCAGCCCGGGTGGCCCTTGGCCCAGGCCTCGGCGAGTCCGCGATAGCCCTGGAGCATCTCCGCCGGGGCCTGCGCCGGCAGCACGATCAGCCCCCCCTCGGAGCCGAACAGGTTGCTCAGGGCGGCCGGGGATTCCCCGGGCGCAAGCGCCCGGAAGGTGTCGAAGGCCGGATCCACCGCGAGGCGCACCGGCTCGGAGGGCAGATTCAGGGCGAAGTCCGCCGAGCGTCCGTCCAGGTCCACCGCCAGCTCCACGGTTGGGCCCTGCTCCTGATGGATCAACAGCGGAACCCGAAGCGGCAATGGGGGCTGCGGCTGGTTCTGCTCCAGCCGCCCGGTCACGCGGAAGCCGTCGCCGTGGGGCTCGGCCCGCACCTCGGCGAGCACGAGCCGCGGCGCGCCCTCGCGGGTGGTCCAGGCGACGAAGAAGGGGCCCAGGTCCTGGCCGCTGACGGCCTCGAAGGCCTGGCGCAGATCGTCCCAGGCGGCGGTGCGGAAGCGGTTCTCTTCATAGAAGCGCCCGAGGCCCTGCAGGAACAGGGCGTCGCCGAGCCGGCGGCGCAGCATGTGGAAGACCATGGCGGACTTGCCGTAGCCGATGGCCTGGCTGGCGGTGCCGTGGCGGGCGCGGAAGGCGGTGAGCGGGGAATCCGCGGCACCGCGCACGTAGTCCGCGTAGGACTTCAGCGCGTCGCGGCGGTATTCGGCCCCCTGACCTTCCCGCTCCTTCATGAGGTGATCGGAGAGGTAAGCGGTGAGCCCCTCGCTCCAGTTGCCGCTCTCGTAGTCCACATAGACCCCGTTGCCCCACCAGTTGTGCAGCACCTCGTGGGGGTAGGAGCTGGTGAGGATGAAGGGGAGGCGGATCACCTGGGGGCCCAGCAGGGTGAAGGAGGGCATGCCGTAGCCGGTCTCCCAGAAGTTCTCCACCAGGGCGAACTTGGCATAGGGGTAGGGGCCGATGAGCCCGCTGTAGAGCTCCAGGTACTCCCGGGTCGCCGTCAGGTAGCGGGTGGCCAGCTCGGGGTCGGGGCGGCGCAGCCACACCTGGGCCTCGGCCCCGGGGC
>JBLMWY010000378.1:0-6683 GCA_050257475.1 Bdellovibrio bacteriovorus | reverse complement strand
TGGCGGCTACCAGACCGAGTCCTTCGGCAAGGTGCGCGCCGACGCCATCGCCGCGGCGCTGACGCGGATCGCCCGGATGCCGGCCGAGGAGCGCTCCTTCGAGCACCTGTTGCGGCTGGTGGAGGAGGAGTTGGTCAAGCGCGCCATCGATCCGCTCCGGCCCCATCGCAACCTGGAGCCCGACGACCCGCGTCGCCGCGCCCAATGCCGGCTGCCCGTCGCCGGCGAATCCGACCAAGACGATGAGAGCGTGATGCGCCGATGCTGACCCGACACCCCGTCGCCGAGCCCGCCCACTGGCGCGGGCGCCTGGCCTTCTGTGCGGACTATCTCGCCCTGCTCGACGGCCAGCCGACCAGCGACCTGGCGGCACGGCTCGCGACCGAGCTGGAGCTGGGGCTGGTCAGCGCCTTCCTGCGCGGGTCCGGCCCCGCTTCCGAGCCGCTGTCGGACCCGGTCCCGGACCCGGACCCGCATCTCGCGATGTCCATGGACTGCGGCGCGACGCTGGCGCTGGCCCAGGTGTCCGGGCGGCGCGGCGGGTTCCAGGTGGAGCTGCGGGTCGGCGAGCGGTTCTGGCGGGTGCCAGGCGGGCCGGTGGGGTTCGGCTGGCCGGACTGGCTGACGGCCTTTGCGCTGGCGCTGGTCGCCGACGACGGGCAGGCGCTCGCGATCCTCGGCACCGCGGAGTGCATCGACGCCTGCGCGCCGCGGGCCGGGCTCGGGACCCGCATCGACCGGTTCTGGCCGCTCTTGTGCGGGGCCTTCGCGGCCCTGTGGCAGCGCGATGCGAGCGCCGGCGTCCTGCTCGATGACGCCGAGCAGTTGCTAGGTGCCACCGCGGTGATGGAGCCCGGCTTCGTCGATGCGACGCTGCGCCCGCTCATGCCGGTCGCTCGTGCCCTTCTGGTGGGCGACGCGGCGGCTCTGGCGGGGGCCGTGCTCGATGCCGGCGAGCGCCGTCGCGACTGGTATGCCGCCGAGACCGACGGTGCCCGCGACCCGGACGGGCTCTACGACCTGCCGCTGTCCGCGCTGCTCGCCGAGGCCCGCCGCCGCGGGCTGACGGTGCCGGCGACGCCCTATGGGCTCCCCGACTTCGCCCGCGCACCGACACCGCCGGGGCAGCCGGACGAGGTCGACTGTCTCTATCCGCGGTTAGCCATCCTGGACGCGGTGGAGGCCGAGTGGCTGTTCGAGAACGAGGGGCTCCGGCGCCATGATCCATCCACCGTCGTCCAGGGCGAGGACGGCCGGCTGCTGGCCCGCTACCGTGCCTTCGACGCCCCCGGCATCCCGGTGGCGGAGCTGGAATTCGAGCTGCTGAGCGCCGGCGAGGCCATCTTCGACGGCACCCACGCCCCGCCGCCGCTCGATGTCGGCGAGCTGATCGCCCGCGCCGAACGCCTCGCCAGTGAGCCGAACGGGCGCGATGCCGGCGGACGGCCGGTGCACGACCTGCCCCAAGCGGTGCGGGCGCTGGACCTCGCCATCGCCTATGTCGATACGATGCCGGGCGGGTTCGATCCGGCGACGCTACACAGCGCCGTCGGCCATGATCTCTACGCCGCCGAGCCGGGCCGCTTCCGGCGCGAGCGGCTCGCCATCTATCGCAATACCCTGGCGCGGCAGGCCGGGCTCGCCGAGGTGCCCATCGACGCGTCGGGAACGGCGGCGACACCGGGCACGGCCATCGCCGACGCTCGGGATGCCAAAGCCGCGGCGCTGGCCCTGGCGGAGTCGATGACCCCATTGGTGCTGCCGGTGCTCCAGGCCATCGCCGCCGATGACAGCGGCGAGACCATCCGCTCGCTGATGCCGCGGGAGGGCGACTACGCCCTTGCCTTCACCGGCGAGGCCGTGGCCGCGGCGCGGCGGTTCTTTGCCGACTGGTGGCAGCAGCAGGGGGAGAAACCGGCCGGCATCGACCCGAGCGCCCGCATCGACGTGCACCTGTGCCCGGCCGGGCTGCTCGGCGACGACAATGCGCTGTCGCGGCCCTTTCCGTCCGGCTATCGGCAGATCGCCGACTGGCTCGACCCGCACCGCATCTGGGTCGCCTGGCGCTATGTGGCGCCGGGGGCGAGCGGCGGCATCGCCATGAACGGGCTGGTCTGGCTCGATGACCACTTCGCCTGGTTCCCGAAGCCCTGGCGGCTGCGGGATGCCATGCCGCGGCACTGAGCCCCGCCGATGCCCGCGACCACCCTCGCCATCGGCATGCGCTGCGTCGGCCGCTCGCCGCCGACGGTGTGGCGGACCATCGCGTCGCTGCGCCGGGCCGGCCTGCTGGTGGGTGCCGGCACGCCGCTGCACTTCTTCGTGGACGGGCCGTTCGCGGAGCTGGAGCGGCTTGCCGGCCACGGCCGCCTGACCTGGCACGGGCAGCCCGTCGGCGGCTGGCCGAACTTCCTGCTCGCGGCGACGGAGCTGCACCTGCGCGAGCCGGACGCCGCACACTACCTGCTGGTGGAGGACGATGTGGTCTTCTGCCGGGACATCGGGGCCTATCTCGATCTGCAGCGGTCGGGCCTTGATGTTGCCTCGCTGTACACATCGGCACAGGTGGAGCAGCGCATCCGCGGGCGCGGGGCCGGCTTCACCCGGCTCAATCCGGGCTGGCACGTCAGCTCCGGGGCCCTGGCCCTTCTGTTTTCCAACGCCCGGCTGGAGCAGTTCTTGGCGTCGGACTTCGTGCGCGGCTACCGGCGCCGGCCGCCCACGGACCTCGACCCGCGCCACTTCCGCCGCGACGGGCTGCACCACACCGACTGCGTCGTCGGGCGCTTTGCGGCAGAGGCGGGCTGCGGCATCCAGTACCATTGGCCGAGCCTCGCGCAGCATATTGGCCAAGCGTCCTACATGTACCCCGGTTTCAACGGAAAGGGCGCCAACCGCTTCTCTGGGGATTTTCCCGGAGAGGACGCGAGCGCCCTGACCCTCGACTGAGTGGGGCCTACCTCTGTCGAAAGCGCCGCCGATTAGGGCCTGGGGTCGCTAGCGTCAGCCTCCCGTCCGTCGCTCCAGAGCGCACAGTTCCTCCTCATCGAAGCCCGCCCGGCGGCGGTCCGGAAGGTTGAGGGGGCCGCGGACCTCGCCGGTGAGGTAGGTGTCGAGGAGGGCGAAGAAGGTGGGTCGGGGGTCGAGGCGACGGGCGGCGCAGAGGTGGCGGAACCAGCGGCTGCCGGCGGCCACGTGGCCCACCTCGTCGCGCAGGATGATCCTCAAACGCGCTGCGGTCTCCTGGTCGCCGGCGGCCTCGAGGCGCTCGATCATGCCGGGGGTGACATCGAGACCCCGCGCCTCCAGGACCCGCGGCACCAGGGCCATGCGGACCAGGGGATCATGGGCGGTGCGCCGGGCCATCTCCCAGAGCCCATCGTGGGCGGGCAGGTCCCCGTAGTCCCGGCCGAGATCCGCGAGCCGCTCGCGCATCAGGCAGAAGTGCTCGGCCTCCTCCGCCGCCACCTGGACCCAGTCCGAGTAGAACTGGGCCGGCAGATCGCGGAAGCGCTGGACCGCGTCCCAGGCCAGGTTGATGGCGTTGAATTCGATGTGAGCGACGGCGTGGATCAGGGCCGCAGTTCCATCGGGGCTGGTCAGCCGGCGGCGCGGCAGGCCCCGTGGCGCCACCAGCTCCAAATAGCTGGGCCGCCCAGGGGACTCCAGGATAGGCCCGGCGGCCTCCGCCTGGGCGACCAGGAGGCCCGACCGCCAGGCGGCCGCCACCTGGGCAGTCAGCGAGACCTTGCGGGCGGGATCGGGCTCTGCCAGACAGGCCGCGGCCGCGTCGAACAGGCTGTGGGTGTCCGAGGTCATGGAAGTGGCGAGTGGCGAGTGGCGAGTGGCGAGTGGCGAGCATCGCGGGGTGGCAGAAAACGCGCAACCTCGCGCCTGCCCGTGCCTCGGGATCGCAGCCCGAGCACCAAGTCCATAATATTGGTCCCGGGTGGATCAGGTTCCCACTTGCGACGAGGAAGCGGCGCACGGCCCATCACCCGGCGTCCTTAAAGGGCCAGGCGGGGCCGCCGCGCAGAGCCCCCTGAGCAGCCAGCGCCCCCCCTCGTCCCCAACCACCGTGGACCATCCCAAAACCAAGGGCACCCGCGGGTCCAAAATCGATCGCCCTGCCGCCGGTCGAGGGACTACTATCTTGTCAGAGACTAGGCCTCGCCCCGGTCGGCGGCCCAGGGACCACCGCGATGACGGATCGCAATGAACCGGGAGTGGCAAACAGGGTCTGATGGCAAGCCCTCCCGCCGACCGATCCTCGGCTCGGGGTCCAGACGTAGCCAGAGACCCGGAGACCCAAGACCATGAAACTCTGCCCCAAGTGCGGCCGTTCGCCCTGGCCCTTCGTCATGGTTGTGCTGGTGGCGAGCGTCACCGCCTTCGTGACCTGGATAACCCTGGGTCTCACCGTCGATGAGCCCGCCCCCCGATTGGCCGCCAGCGCCCTGGTCTTCCTCGCCGTCGGGGGTACCCTGCTGCATTACGTACTCGCCTGCCTCAAGCGTCACTGCCGCCACGGCAAGGAGCATCCGCTGGAGGCCAGGCTACGCCGCCCCTCCCACGGCCAACCGCGCTGAGCCCGCCGCCAGCGCCCCTCACCCCCGATCCGTCACCTGATCCCGGAGATAGACGGGTCGGGCGAGCTCCGGCGAAACCCGATCACCCGCCAGCAGCGCAGTGCCCGCGATCCGGACCAGGTCCTGAGCCTCGCAGATCGCATCGCCCGAGCTGCCATCCAGGCCGGGACCCACCCGGTCCCTCAGGACCTGGGTATAGACCGCCCAGCCTGGGCCCACACCCCACCAGCCCGGGCCCAGCGGTGTCGGCACCCGATCCGGCGGGCAGACCAGCTCTTGCCCCAGCGGAACCATCACTCCGTCCGGGCCCAGCTCGAAGCACCCCCAATAGACCTCACCCATACGCGCGTCCAGCGCGGCGAGGATGCGCCGCCGCCCCGAGCGCCGATGCTCTCCCTGGGCCAGGGCCGCCAGGGTCGAGACGGGGACCGTGTCCAGACCGGCGCCGAAGGCGATCCCCTGGGCCACCGCCACCGCGATACGCACCCCGGTGAAAGAGCCCGGACCGCGGCTAAAGGCGATGGCGTCCAGGTCGGACAGGCGCAGTCCGCGCTCCGCCAACAGCGACTCCGCCATCGGGAGTATCAGCTCCCCGTGCCGGCGCGGCGCCCGCTCCAAGCGCTGGCTGATGACGTTGTCCGCCAGCAGGGCGGCGGAGCAGGCCTCACCGGAGGTATCGAGACCGAGGAGCTTCATGGATTCTCAGGGGCTCATGGGGGCCATGGGCGCACGACGTCGCCACTCTCCATGGTCTCAGGTTTGGTGTCCAGCCCTCACTATCCACTGCATTGATCGGGTCCCGGTATCCGCGGGGTCCCTCTGCGCTATATTTCCGGATCTTTGCGGGGTTACCGCGCCCCTGACCAGACCCGGAGAAGACCATGACCGATTACGTGCGCTGGCTTCAGGACCTCGGCATGGAGGACGTGCCGGTGGTGGGCGGGAAGAACGCCTCCTTAGGCGAGATGATCCGCAACCTGGACCATGTCGGGGTGCGGGTGCCCGGGGGCTTCGCTACCACCGCCGACGCCTACCGCGAATTCCTGGCCCAGGGGGGGCTCGATGAGCGCATCCAGGCTGTGCTGGACGCGCTCGACGTGGAGGACGTGGCGGCACTGACCGAGGCGGGTCCCCGCATCCGCGGCTGGATCCTGGAGCAGCCCTTCCCGGCGGCCCTGGAGTCTGCCATGGACGCCGCCTACACGCGGCTCACCGCGGAGGTGGGGACCGGCGCCGACGTCTCCTGGGCCGTACGCTCCTCGGCCACCGCCGAGGACCTGCCGGACGCCTCCTTCGCCGGCCAGCAGGAGACCTTCCTCAATGTCCACGGGCTCGATCATATCAAGCACCGGATCAAGGAGGTCTTCGCCTCGCTCTTCAACGACAGGGCCATCGCCTACCGGGTCCATCAGGGGTTCGAGCACCGTCACGTGGCCCTCTCCGCCGGCATCCAGCGCATGGTGCGCAGCGACCGCGCCGCCTCGGGGGTCATGTTCACCCTGGACACCGAGTCGGGCTTCCGGGACGCGGTCTTCATCACCGCGAGCTACGGGCTCGGCGAGATGGTGGTCCAGGGGGCGGTGAACCCGGACGAGTTCTATGTCCACAAGCCGACGCTCGCCGCCGGGCGCCCCGCGATCCTGCGCCGCACCCTGGGCCACAAGGCCATCCGCATGATCTACGCGCCCGAGGGCTCGGCCAATCCGGTGGTGACCGAGGAGGTGCCGGAGGCGGAGCGCCTGCGCTTCAGCCTGACGGACGCGGAGATCACGGATCTGGCCCGCCAGGCGGTCCTGATCGAGCAGCACTACGGCCGCCCCATGGACATCGAGTGGGCCAAGGACGGACTCGACGGCCGGCTCTACGTAGTCCAGGCCAGACCCGAGACGGTCCAGAGCCGCTCCGGTCAGGTGATCGAGCGCTATCTGCTGAAGGCCCGCGGGGAGGTGCTGACCAGCGGACGGAGCATCGGCCACCGCATCGGGTCGGGGGCGGCCAAGGTCATCGAGTCCGCCGCCGACATGCACCGGGTGGAGTCCGGGGACGTCCTGGTCACCGACATGACGGACCCGGACTGGGAGCCGGTGATGAAGC
>JBLMWY010000377.1:0-3854 GCA_050257475.1 Bdellovibrio bacteriovorus | reverse complement strand
GGTCCTGGCCGAGGCTGAGCGGCTACAGGAGGGCGCGGACTAGCGCTCGGGGTATCGAAGCTCGCCCCATCCACCCGCTGCCCGCCATCAACGCCGCCAGCCGCCCAGAGAGCCGCCCTGGCGAGGGGGTGCCTGATAACCCCCTTGAGGAACTAGGACGGTCCCGCCCCGGTTGATGATGACGGTGTCAGAGCCGCGGCCCCAGCCGGAATAGGCCGGGAGTTGGCAGTTTGGGCTCGCCGTGTAGCCAAACTCGCGCTCCCGCCGACACCCGTCGGACCAGTACTGCCGATAGGCTGGGTCCCGGGGCTCGACCACCGCCGGCGGACCCTGGATGGTCGAATAGGAGCGGGAGCGCTCGCCCCGGGCCTGGGACGGCTCCCCGGCCTCGGCCAAGAGCGCGAGGGTCAGCAGCGGGATCCAAAACCGTTGGGTGGGGCCGATGGGTCTATCCCTCCTCAGCCCAAGAAGGGTGTCCCTCCGACCGGCCGGCGAACCTCCAACCCAATCAACGCATAGGGCCGACCATCCCGCATGACGGCGCGGTTCCAAGGCACCAAGGCGGCCCCCAGGGCGTCCGCCAGCCGCCCGCGGGCGTAGGGATCCAGCCGGACCTCGAGGATACAGCGGAAGCCTGCGACCCCGAAGCCGTCGTCCGGCTGGATGCGCATCCGATGGGCGACCCTCGGGATCAGCCCCTCCGCAATGCACTGGGCCAGCAGATCCCCCAGCACCACTCCCAAGGCCGAGGCGTCCAGGGGCTCCCCGGAGCGCGAGCCGCTCCACGTCTGGGCCCGCTCGGCGAGGGCCCGCACGGGGGAACGCAGCAGCTCCGCCCGACGCTGGGCGACCCAGTCACCGGCCACCAACTGCACCGCCACCGAGGCCGCCTGGGCCGAGGCGAAGCGCTGCCGGCTCAGGTCCACGATGGGGCGCGGGACGAAGGTCCCGTGCAGTCGCATGGCGGGGCCCATGGCCCTAAGGCCGTGGTTGCGCTCCGCCAGCCGGTACCAGCGCCGCGCCTCGGCCATGGCGTCGGTGTCGCGCACCAGCACACCGCCATGCTCCAGGTGCTCCCAGCCGTCCGGCCACAGGGCCACCTGATACGGGGGGAGCGCGGCGATGGCCCTGGCCGCCTCGGCCTCGCGAGCCTCGGACCAGGGGCGCGCGCGGTGGCCCCCGAAGGACCACATCAGTGGACCCGCACGGACCCCGCCTCCAGCTCCGCCAGGATCGGGGCCAGGGCGGCGATCTCCTCGCCATTGTCGGAGCGGGCGGCGTAGCGGCGGAGATCCGCCAGCGCCGCCGGGGCGTAGCCCAGCTCCCGGTAGATGAGTCCCCGGTCTCGCAGATCGTCGGCGGAATCCGGCGTCAGGGTCAGGATGGCGTCGACCGTGATCAGCGCCTGCTGGAGGTCCCCGTCCCGCACATAGATGGACTTGAGATTGGCGAGCATCCGCACCAGGGTCTCGCGCCGGGTGGCAGGCCGCAGCACGGCCGGATTGGCCCGGATGGTCAGGGCCCCCTGGCCGTAGACATCCGCGAGGCGCTGATCCAGCTCCTCCTCCCCCAGGCTGGCCCCCCGGGCGAAGGGGTCCAGCACCAGGGTGGATCGGCCATCCCCCACCCGGACCAGGAAGTGGCCCGGAAAACCCACCCCAAGGGCCGGGATTCCCACCTGGCGCGCCACCTCGACGTACAGGAGGGACAGGGTAATGGGGATGCCGACGCGGCGCTCCAGGACCTGGTCGAGGAAGCTGTTGCGCGGGTCGTAGTAGTCGTCCAGGTTACCGCTGAAACCTTCCTCCGCGAACAGGAAGCGGTTGAGCCCCCTGATCCGCTCCGCCAGGGGCGCATCCCGGGCCACGCTCGCCACCGCGGCGATGGAGAGGCTCTCCAGCCGGCGCAGGTGCAGCTCCGGATCCAGACCCGGCTGCAAGAGAGCGCTGATCAGCAGGGCGCCCCGCGGCAGGTCGATGGCCGGGTCCGGTAGAGCGGCCAGCTCCGCCAATTGTTGCTGTGGGCTTCGCATCGTCGCTCCCGCCGGATGGCCTAGGGTCAGACCGCCATCGGGAATCTGCCCCAGCCTCCCGTGCCCGTCAAGCCGTGTCCCGGTGCCTGCCCCCAGGGGGTTTCCGGGGGCAGCGGGACGGTGACCAGAAAGGCGAAACGCCCCGCTATACTGTGACGCCTCCAACCCTGGGACTCCCCTCCGCCATGACCTCCAACCCCGTCTCCGGCGCTGCCTATCTGCTGCAGGGCATCCGGCTGATTGCCCGTCCCGGGCTGCGGCGCTTCGTCATGGTGCCCTTGTTGGTCAACGTGGTGGTGTTCGCCGGGGGCATCGCCGCCGGGGTGGCCTGGTTCGAGGGCTTCGTCACCGGCCTCCAGGCCCGGGTGCCGAGTTGGCTGCACTGGCTCGACTGGATCCTCTGGCCGCTGTTCGTCCTGCTGCTGCTCGCGGTGGTCTTCTATGGCTTCGGCCTGGTGGCGAACCTGATCGCCGCCCCCTTCAACGGCCTGCTGGCCGAGCAGACCGAGCGCCTGCTCACCGGCCGGCCCCTGAGCCAGGACGCCACGCCCTGGAAGCTCCTCAGGGACCTGGTCCCGACCCTCATCGATGAGGCGAAGAAGATCCTCTATGCGCTCGTCTTGGCCATTCCTTTTCTCTTTCTTCTCTTCCTTCCGGTGGTCGGTCCAGTCCTGTGGTTCCTCTACACCGCCTGGATCTTCGCCTTTCAATATTCCGACTACCCGTTGGGCAATCATGGCCTCAAGCTCAAGGCGATGCGCCGGCGCCTCAAGGAGCGGCGACTCACGAGTCTGGGATTCGGCGCCGCCGTGGCCGGCATGGGGATGGTGCCGGTGCTGAACTTCATCGTCATGCCGGCCGCCGTGGCGGGGGCCACGGCCCTGTGGCTGCGGGAGCTCAGGGTGACGAGCCACCACCCGGGTCCGCACCAATCCCGGGTCGCCACCCGCTACCTCGCCCTGGTGATCGACCACCTCTCGGGGCGCATGACCGGCGAGATTTTGGAGGGGCCCCAGCGGGGCCAGAACCTCGATCTGGTGTCCACCGAAGATCTGCTCGATCTCCTGGAGCGGGCCTACTTGAGCGATGCGACCTCTGCAGAGGCCCTCGAGGTCTATCTGGAGCACGAGCGAGGACATGCCCTCAATCCGGGTCGGGGGCAGACCCGACCTTTGGGCCCACCGTCGAAGAGGCCGGTGGAAAGAGGAGAGCCGCGCCCGCCCTTGGTGTGCATGGTGCCGGAGGAGGCCCAGGCGGTGCTCGGAATCGCCGCCGGCGCGAGCCCAGAGGAGGTGCGTGCGGCCCACAAGCGCCTGATGCAGCGCCTGCACCCAGACCGGGGCGGCTCCGCCTATCTGGCCGCCAAGATCAACGAGGCCAAGGAGGTTCTGCTCGGCTAGACGTCAGGTGAGCCGCGCCGCGCTCAAGGTTTGTCGCGAAATGTCAAGCATCGCCGGGGCCCGGACAGTTATGGTTGAGCCGGTCGGAGGCACTGCCTCGCCCGGACTAGGGCGGCTTGCACTGAGCATCCCGCAGCCGCCGGCCGACCCTTCGGTTCGAGTCCCCAACGAACGCCGATGCGATCCGCCTGATCCCCTACCCACACCGGAGAGAATGCCCGTGTCAACCAAGCACCTGATCATGACCAGTGTCGCCGCTCTCGCGCTCGCCCTGTCCGCCGCCCTGAGCGCCGAGACCGCCGCCGACAAGGCCGCCGCCGCGGCCGCCGCGCAGGAGAAGGCCGCCGTCGGTCAGGCCGCCGCCGATCAGAAGGCCGCGGATGCCGCCCAAGCCGAGATGAAGGCGAAGATGAAGGCCGCCG
>JBLMWY010000376.1:0-12436 GCA_050257475.1 Bdellovibrio bacteriovorus | reverse complement strand
GGATCCACTCGCCGTCACCCCTAAGGCCCTCAGTTTACCCGTCGCGATCTCAAGCCCAAACTGGAATCTCGATGGGATCTCGGACGGCGCTGTCCACCAGCGACCCCTTGAGCGGATCGGGGGCCAGCCTTTACGCTTCCGGCATGGGTTGCCCCACCGCCACAACCGCCGTCCTCGGCACCAGCCTCGCGCTGGCACTTTCGTTGGCCGCGGCGCCGGGGCCTGCCCCCCGCGCCGAGACCTTGCCCGAGCCCTTGGCCCTCATGCAGGCCCTGGACCTCGCCGCCGAGCATCCTCGCGTCAGCGCCTCCGCGGAGATGCGCGCCCTGCTGCCGCGGCGCCAGCCCCTGTATCTCGACTGCCATCATCTCGCCTTCACCGGCAAGGCCATCGACCCCGAGCGCAACCGGCCCCTGGAGGCGCTGATCGAGCCCGCCGCGGCCCAGCGCCTCGAGGTCCTGGCCCGCTTCCTGGACGTGCTGCTCGCCGACCTGGCCTTCGCCCGTTACGATGAGGCGATGGCCGTGGCCTACATCCAGTTCGACCGGGCCTCGGTGAGACGCGAGCTCGGTCAGTTCTCGGACCTGGCGGTCCTGGAGCTGGAATCCACCTACCAGGAGATCCTGCACGAGCGGGCCGCGAGCCAGGTGGGCCAGCAGTTCAGCCGTACCCTCTTGGCCCAGGCCCTCAACCGCCCCGACTACCTACCGCGGGAGCTGGTCAAGCCCGCCCTGCCCCCCCTTCCGGAGCCCCTGCCGGAGGCCGCGCCCCTCCTGGAGGAGGCCCTGGCGCAGAACGGTGCCGTCCGCGGGTTGATGGACGATGCCGGGGAGCCGGAGCGCCGGCTCATCACGCTGGAGCTCGGCCAGCAGTTGGCGGAGCTCCTGATGCGCCTGCGGGCCTTGGCCGCAGCCGAGCGCCAGGTGCAGACCGAGTCCGCCTACCGGGACCTGAAGCTCGACGAGAGCCGCACCCTCTACGATCAGGAGGTGACCGCGGACCTGGGCTACTCCATGAGCCAGCAGACCATGACCCGCATGCGCGAGCGGCGCATCGCCTACTGCCGCGCCCTGGCCTGGTCGGAGATCCAGGCCCTCACCGGAAAGCCCGTCTGGCCCCAGGGGGACGACGCCCAATGACACGCTCGCCGCTGATCCTCGCCGCCTTGTTGCTCGCCGTCGCCCAGGGGCCCCAGGCCCAAGAGCTCAAGGGCTGGCTAGAGTGGCTCCACGAGGTGGAGATGCGAGTGGTGGAGAATGGCGTGGTGGAGGAGGTGGCGGTGAGCGCCGGCCAGCACGTGGCCAAGGGGGAGCTCCTGCTGCGCATGGATCAGCGGGAGGCCCAGGCCAACCTGCTCCAGGCCCGCGCCCGGGTCGCCCAGGCCCGGGTCGAGGGCGAGGATGCGGAGCGCGAGCTGGCGCGTGCCCAGGAGCTGTTCGACCGCGGCCTGATCGCCATCGAGGAGCTCAAGGACGCCCAGTTGAAGCAGGTAGCCGCCACCGCCGAGGAGGAGGCCGCCAAGGCCGCCGAGGCCGCGGCCGCCGTGGCATTGGAGCGCACCGAGCTGCGCGCCCCCTTCGACGGCATCGTGGTGGCCCGCAATGCCTGGAACGGGGCCGTGCTCTACAAGACGATCCAGCAGGAGCCGCTCATCATCTTCGCCCCGGATGACCGGATGCTGGCCCGGGCCCTGGTCACGGCGCCGGTCCTACGCCGCTTCCAGCCCGGCCAGAAGGTGAAGGTGAGGGTCAACAACACGCTGCGCGACGCCCAGATCTACAGCCTCGGGGTCCAGGCGGTGCGGGTGGAGCTGGAGGGGGCTGTCTACTACCTGGATGCCATCTTCGAGCGCAAGCCGACCGAGCTGCTGCGGCCATCCGAGACGGTTCAGATCATCGTGCCATGACCGGGCAGAACACCAGAATTTGGGGCGGAATCTGGGGCGGAGGCCCGGCGCCGAGAGCCGCCGCCAGGAAGGATGCGAATGGATCTTCCGAGCTGGGCTTGACGGCCCTAGGGAAAACCCTATATATTAGAAAAAAATAACATTATTCATCACCACTGCGCATGCTCACCCACAAGACCTGGGCGCTCGCCGCCCTGGGCCTTGCTGTATCGGCCCTGATAAACACCTCCTTCGCCCACGAGACCAATCACAGCATCCAGGGAGACAGCCCCGCCGGGCCAACAGACCAACCCTCGACCGAGACAGCCCGCGACGGCCGCGATTCCCGCCTTTCCAGCGTGAGTCCGATCAGCTCCTTTATCAGCCGCTTTTTGGAGACGGATGGCCCTGGCGAGAAACGCCTGCGCCTGCCCAAGCTCGAGCGGTCGGTGCAGGAGGAATCCGTCCGCTGCCTGGCGCTGAACATCTATCACGAGGCCCGTGCGGAGCCGGAGAAGGGGCAGCTAGCGGTCGCGGCCGTGACCCTCAACCGCGTGGCCTCCCCGGCCTTCCCAAATTCGGTCTGCAAGGTCGTCAAACAGGGCGGGAAAAAGCGTAACGGCTGTCAGTTCTCCTGGTGGTGCGACCGCCACCCAGACGAGCCGCGAGAGGCCGAGGCCTGGCGCCGGGCCTTGGAGCTCAGCCGCAAGGCCCTGGGGGGCGAGATCAGCGACCCCACCGATGGCGCCCTCTACTACCACGCGACGCGGGTGAAGCCCCGGTGGGCACGGAGCTTCGCGCGCACCGGCAAGATCGGACGGCACCTCTTCTACAAACCCGAGGGGGCCTGACCCTCCGGACCGGCCCTCAGCGGGCCCTGTCCCGCAGGCGGTCGAGCCGCAGCCGCTCGCGCTCGTCGAACAGGCGCCGCGAGCCGATCCACACCGCCAACACGGAGCCCAGGCCGGTCCCGGCGGAGATCAGGAACATGATCAGCAACTGGTACTTGGCGGCCTCCATGGGGGGGCTGCCGGCCAGGATCTGACCGGTCATCATCCCGGGGAGGTTGACCAGGCCGGCGGTGGCCATGGCATTGACGATTGGGATGAGGCCCGAGCGCAGGGCATCCCGGCGGATGCCGGCGATCGCCTCCTCCCAGGTGGCCCCGGCCAGGAGCCGCGCCTCGATGGGCCCCCTGGAGTCCCAGGCCCCCCGGGTCAGGCCGTCCAGGGCGATGGCCACCCCGCTCATGGCGTTGCCGAGCAGCATCCCCAGCAGCGGGATCAGATACTGGGGCTGGTACCAGGGCTCCACCCGGATGATGACGGTCAGCGCCAGCGCCAGCACCCCGAAGGAAGACACGAACATCGAGAAGGACCCGATCCCATAGCCCCAGGGCCCGCAGAAGCGTCGCTTCTGGCGCTGCAAGGCCTCGAAGCCCGCAACGGCGAGCATGAAGAGGGCCATCAAGGCCACCAGCCCCGGGTGGGTCTGCTCGAACAGGACCTTGAGCACCAGCCCCACCAACATGAGCTGGACCGTGCTGCGGGCGGCGGCGATCAGGACCCGCCGCTCCACCCCCAGGTGCAGCCACCAGGACATGGCGGCGAGCAGCAGGACCAGCACCGCGGCCAAGGCCAGGTCGAAAGGGGAGAGCAGGATCAGGCCCAAGACCCGTCCCCTCCTTCGGTCTCCAAGTGACCGTCGCGGATGCCCAGCCGGCGACCCCCGCCATTGGCGCTGAGCCGCCCCCGTTGCTCCGGATCATGGCTCACCCACAGGGTCGCCGCGGCGCGCTCCCGGCGATAGGTCTCCACCACCGACTCCACCCGGTCGCGATTCGCCGGATCCAGATTGGCGGTGGCCTCATCCAGCAGCAGGGCCTCGGGACCCTGGGCCAGCAGCCGGGCCAGGGCCAGACGTTGGCGCTCGCCGGTGGAGAGCCGGGAGACGGACCAGCCGAGAACCTCGGGCCCGAACCCCAGGGCGGCGAGAAGCCTGGTCAGAGGCTCGGAATCCCCGGCCGCCGGGAAGTGGGGAGCCACCCGGTCGTCCCACCAAAAGGACTCCGCGGGGAGCAGCCCCACCCGTCGACGCCAGCGATGGGCCGGCATGGCCGAGCGGGGCTCCTCGTCCAGCCACACCTGGCCTTCATGGGGGTCCAGATCCGCGATGGCGCGCAGGAGAAGGCTCTTGCCGGAGCCCGATGGGCCGGAGATCAACACCAGCTCCCCGGCCCTCAACTCTAGGGTCACGGGGGCCAGCACCCGCGGGCGCAGGGCCTCCAGACGCAGGCCGGCCATCAGCGACGCCGGAACACCAGGTCACGGACCCGGTGCCCGAGGCGCTCGCCGCGCCGCTCGAAGCGAGTGAGGGGTCGCTCCGGCGGCCGCTCCGCGAAGCATCCCGCTCCAGCCAGGTTGACGAAGGGGCCTCCGGGGGACTCGAGGACGGCGAGCATCTGCTCGGCATAGGGCTCCCAATCGGTCGCCACGTGAAAGACGCCACCGGGGCGGATCACCCGGCCCAGCAGGGCGACGAATTGGGGCGAGAGGATGCGCCGCTTGTGGTGACGGGTCTTGGGCCAGGGGTCCGGGAAGTAGAGCTGGGCCCGGTCGAGGGAGCCGGGCCCCAGGCCCTGAGCCAGCAGCTCCACCGCGTCATGGCGGAGCACCCGCAGATTGGTGAGCTGCCGCCGCTCGATCTGGAGCAGGAGATGACCCACCCCGGGTCCATGCACCTCCACGCCGAGCCAGTTGCGGCCCGGGTCCGCCGCGGCCATCTCCGCCAGGCTATCCCCATTGCCGAATCCGATCTCCAGCACCACCGGCCGGCGGTTCCCGAAGACCTCGGCCAGGTCGAGCAGGGTCCCCGGCGACCATTCCACGCCATAGCGGGGCCACAGCTCGGCGAAGGCCCGCTCCTGGGCCGCGGTCATGCGGCCCTGGCGCAGCACGAAGCTGCGCACGGGGCGATGAGTCGGGATGGGCTCGCTCAAGGACATGGCGGGTGCGCCGGGCGGCGGGGTCCCAGGCGCCTCAGCCCTTTGGACCAAAGAGCCACCAGAGGATGAGCCCGAAGACGGGGAGCACCAGGATCAGCACGATCCAGAGCACCTTGGTCGCGGTGGTCGCCTCGCTTTGGACGATCTTAACCCCTGCATAGACCATCAGGATCAGGCCGATGAGGCCGAGGATGCCTCCGACTTCGATTCCCACCCTGGCCCTCCGTCCGCTCTACGCGCAATGCACCCGCTGCCTTGGGGCCGGGTGCGGGTCAGAAGAACAGCCCCTCAATGGGCGAGGACGCGGAGGCGAAGCGCTTGGGGGCCATGCGCCCGGCCAGATAGGCCTCGCGCCCGGCCTCGATCGCCTTGCGCATGGCGCTCGCCATGAGCACCGGGTCGCGCGCGGCGGCGATGGCGGTGTTCATCAAGACCCCGTCGCAGCCGAGCTCCATGGCCACCGCCGCATCGGAGGCGGTGCCCACCCCGGCGTCCACCAGCACCGGCACCTTGGCGTTCTCCACGATGGTGCGGATGTTGAGCGGATTGCGGATCCCCAGGCCCGAGCCGATGGGGGCGGCGAGCGGCATCACCGCCACGCAGCCGATCTCCTCCAAGCGCCGGGCGATGATGGGGTCGTCGTTGGTGTAGACCATCACGTCGAAGCCGTCGTTCACCAGGATCTTCGCCGCCTCCAGGGTGGCGATCACGTCCGGGAAGAGGGTCCGCTCGTCCCCCAGCACCTCCAGCTTCACCAGGTTGTGGCCATCGAGCAGCTCCCGGGCCAGGCGGCAGGTGCGCACGGCGGTCTCAACGTCATAGCAGCCGGCGGTGTTGGGCAGGATGGTGTAGCGGTCCGGGGTCAGGAGATCCAGGATGTTGGGCTCCCCCGGGGTTTGGCCGATGTTGGTCCGGCGCACCGCCACTGTGACGATCTCGGCCCCGCTGGCCTCGATGGCCCGGGCGGTCTCGTCCAGGTCCTTGTACTTGCCGGTGCCGACCAGGAGTCGCGAGCTGTATTCCCGCCCGGCGACGGTGAAGCGGTCGGCATTAGGGGCGATTGGCGACATGGCGAGGCGGCTCCGTGTGTTGGATGGCGGGATGAGGACTCGGACCGGGCTCACCCCCGCGTAGGTCGGGCTTCAGCCCGACAGCGCCGGTCGGAGGTGTCTGGAGGGTTGCAGTCGGACTGAAGTCCAACCTACAGGACCGGGGTCAGGCCTGGAATTGAGGATATCGCAATTGGCCGGCCAAGGTGGCCTCAACCCCCACCGACCGCATGGATGATCTCCACGCAATCCCCGGCGCGCAGGGCGTGGGCCTCGAAACGGCTGCGCGGCACCAGCTCCGCGTTGACCTCCACGGCAATCCGCCGGCCGACCAGCCCCAGATGCTCGATCAGGGCGGCCAAGGGGGCGCTATCCTCCAGCTCCATGGGGTTTCCGTTGACGTGGATCTGCATGACGCGCGCGACCTCCCAACCTAGGCGATGATGCACCCTTCCAATTCTACCCCCTCGGGCACGCCTTTCGGTGTGTCGACCGGGCTACCCCTGGCTGGCCGGCGCGATTGCAAATGCCGGAACGCCTCGATACCGTAACTCGCCAAGACAACCACGATCCGGGCCAACTCCGGGCCCCCTGAATGCTCGGGAAAAGGTCCATGGCGAGGAGGGGCTTACGGTGAGTCAATGGTCCGAGGACCTCATCGCGGTGGAACGCGCCGGGACCCTGGACGGGCTCTTCCTGCAGCGGGTCAGACGCTCCCCGGACCGGGTCGCCTACCGCTATCACGAGCGCGATGCCGGCTGGCGCTCCCTCACCTGGGGTGAGATGGGCGCCTGGGTGGCCCGCTGGCGCGAGGCCCTGGCGGGCGAGTCGCTCGGAAGCGGCGATCGGGTGGCGGTGCTGCTGCGCAACTGCCCCGAATGGGTGATGTTCGATCAGGCCGCCCTTTCCCTGGGGCTGGTCACGGTCCCCCTCTACACGGACGACCGGGCGGACAACGCGGCCTACGTGATTCAGGACGCGGCAGTCAAGGTCCTGCTGGTTCAGGACCTGGGGCGCTGGCGGCGCGTGGCCGAGGCCCTCGGCGACTCCCCCTACCCGCAGCGGGTGGTCCTGCTGGACAGTGGAACCGGGGCGGAGCAAGCCGCCCAGGCCGACCCCCGGGTGGCAGTAGCGGCCCAGTGGCTCCCGGAGTCCGCACCGCCACTCGAGCCCCGGGTCGCCGACCCGCAATCCCTGGCCACCATCGTCTACACCTCGGGGACCACGGGGCGGCCCAAGGGCGTCATGCTCTCCCACCACAGCATCCTGACCAATGCCCACGGCTCGGTGACCCTGATCGACGTCTACCAGGAGGACGTCTTTCTCTCTTTCCTACCCCTCTCCCACACCCTGGAGCGGACCGGGGGCTACTACCTGCCCATGATGACCGGCTCGCAGGTGGCCTACGCACGCTCCGTGGCGCAACTGGGCGAGGACCTGCAGAGCATCCGGCCGACCGTCATCATCGCGGTGCCGCGGGTCTTCGAGCGGGTCTACCAGCGCATCCAGGAGCAGATGGCCAAGCGCCCCGCCCTTGTAAGGGCCCTCTTCGACCTCGCGGTCAAGGCCGGCTGGCGGAGTTTCCTGCGCGATCAAGGCCGCGGCGGCTGGCATCCTTTGCTGCTGTTGTGGCCGTTCCTGCGGCGCAAGGTGGCGAGGCCGGTGCTGGACAGGCTCGGCGGACGGCTGCGCGCGGCCGTGAGTGGAGGGGCGCCCTTGCCCACCGGGGTGGCCCACGCCTTCATTGGGCTCGGGCTGCCCCTGCTCCAGGGGTACGGCCTCACCGAGACCAGCCCGGTGATCGCGGTCAACCCCCTGAAGGACAACATCCCCGAGAGCGTCGGCGTGCCCATCCGCGGCCTGCAGGTACGGATTGGGCCGGACGATGAGCTGCTGGTGAAGGGCGCGACCGTGATGATGGGGTACTGGAACAACCACGCCGCCACCGCCCGGGTCCTGGAGCCGGACGGCTGGCTGCACACCGGCGACCAGGCCCACATCGCCGACGGCCACATCTACATCACCGGGCGGCTCAAGGACATCCTGGTCCTCTCCAACGGGGAGAAGGTGCCGCCCGCGGACATGGAGATGGCCATCGCGATGGACCCCCTGTTCGACCAGGCCATGGTGCTCGGCGAGGGCCGCTCCTACCTCACCGCCCTGCTGATCCTCAATGGCGACCTGTGGGGCGGCCTGGCCCGGGAGTACGGGCTCGACCCTGAGGACCCCAAGAGCCTGGAGGACCCGCGGCTCCTCAAGGACATGCTCAAGCGGGTGCGGTTCGCCCTGCGGGACTTCCCGGGCTATGCGAAGATCCGACGCGCCGCCCTGACCCTGGAGCCCTGGACGGTGGAGAACGGGCTCCTCACCCCCACCCTCAAGGTGAAGCGCCCGCAGGTGCTGAGCCGCTTCCGCGAGACCATCGACCATCTCTACGAGCTGGATGCCTGATGGGTCCCGCACCGTCTCGCCGCACCCCCACTCCACGGCCGGATCAAGGCTTGCGCGGGCCGCCGCCGGTGCCCTAGACTTCAGGTCCCACGCGGGTGTAGTTCAATGGTAGAACTGCAGCTTCCCAAGCTGCTAACGTGGGTTCGATTCCCATCACCCGCTCCAATTCCCCGTCCCTCACGCCCCTAGGGCCTCGCCCATCGTCCCCGATGCAGCGTCTGTATCTGGCCCGTGACCGCATCGAGGCCCAATTCCTGCGCGACTTCCTGGACCGGCACCTGATCGAGACCGTGATCCTGGGCGACTACCTCGCAGGCGCCGCGGGACAGCTTCCGGCCGACATCTTCCCCGCGGTCTGGGTCCTCGAAGAGGAGGACCTGGAGCGCGCCCAGGAGCTCCTCGCACGCTTCCTCGCCGAATCCCGCGGGGATCCCCAGGGCGCCCCGTGGATCTGCGAGGTCTGCGGGGAGACGGTGGAAGGGGGGTTCGGCCTGTGCTGGAGCTGCGGCCACCCGCGGCCCGACGGAACCGAGGTCTGAGGCCGTCGAGCGACCGCATAGGCGCCGTCGTAGCGGGGCCTCGCCCCTGAATCATGGCGGGATTGGACGTGACTTCGGACACTCTGGCCCGGCCCCTGCTCGACTGGTTCGACCACAGCGGCCGCAAGGATCTACCCTGGCAGCAGGACCCCACGCCCTACCGGGTCTGGGTCTCGGAGATCATGCTCCAGCAGACCCAGGTGGCGGTGGTGATCCCGTACTTCGCGCGCTTTATGGCCCGCCTCCCGACCCTGGCCGATCTGGCCGCGGCCCCCGTGGATGAGGTCCTGGGCCTGTGGTCCGGCCTCGGCTACTACGCCCGGGCGCGCAACCTGCACCGCGCCGCCCGTTTGATCCAGGAGCGCCACGGCGGCAGCTTTCCAACCGACATCGAGCAGGTGCAGGCGCTGCCCGGGATCGGACGGTCCACGGCGGGGGCCGTCCTGTCCCTGGCCCTAGGGCAGCGGCATCCGATCCTCGACGGTAATGTCAAGCGGGTGCTGGCCCGCCACTTCGGGGTCGAAGGTTGGCCCGGGCAGGGCAAGGTCCTGGCGGAGCTGTGGAGGCTCGCCGAGCGCCATACCCCCGCCCAGCGGGTCGGCGACTACAACCAGGCCATGATGGACCTGGGGGCCACCCTGTGCACCCGGTCGACACCCCGGTGCGGCGCCTGCCCCCTCGCACCCGCCTGCATCGCCGCCCGCGAGGGCCGGCAGCGGGAGCTGCCCCAGGCCCGTCCGGCCCGCGCACTCCCCCAACGTCGCACCCTGATGATCCTGGCCCGCAACCCCCAAGGGGAGATCCTATTGGAGCGCCGCCCGCCGGCCGGCATCTGGGGCGGGCTCTGGAGCCTGCCGGAGGCGGCCCCGGACAGCGACCCAGCGGAGTGGTGCCGGAGACGTCTCCGGTGCGCCCCCCTGCGGATTGAAATGCTGCCCGGGCGCCGTCATACCTTCAGCCACTTCGCGCTGGACATCCGCGTCACGACGCTCTGGTGTCCCGGGGTGGCGGCCGGGGTAGCGGATGACGGCCGCACCCAATGGCTGAACCGCGACGCCATCGCAGAGCTTGGCCTCCCCGCGCCCGTGCGCTCCATCATCCAGGCGGCGACCGACACCGGCGAGCCCGCCAACCCAATCGGCCGAATAGAGGAAGGCATCCCATGAGTCGACTCGTCCACTGCATCAAGCTTGGCCGCGAGGCCGAGGGTCTCGACCGCCAGCCCTACCCGGGGGAGCTCGGGCGGCGCATCTTCGAGCAGGTGTCAAAACAGGCGTGGGCCGATTGGCTGCGCCATCAGACCATGTTGATCAACGAGAACCGCCTGAGCCCCATGGACCCCAAGGCCCGCAAGTTCCTGGAGGGTCAGATGGAGCGCTACTTTTTCGGGGAAGGGGCCGAGCTGCCCTCGGGCTATGTGCCGCCCAAGTCCTGAGGACCCGAGTCCTGCGTCCGACCCGACCCAGGACCCCAGCCGGCAAGGGCGTCCTTGGGGCGGCGGAAGATCAGGCTGGCGGAGGCCAGGTGCACCTCCCGTAGGAACAGGAGCAGGGCCAGGATCAGGGCGAGCATGGCCCCGATGAACAAGAGCGCCACAGGCACCGAGGCGTCGAAGCCGAGGAAGGCCCCGAGGAACAGGATGGCCACCACCCCGGCGATGAGCAGGGCGGCGAAGGTGCAGAGCCCGATAGACCACCCGATGATCCGCCACCGGCGGCAGAGCAGGGACATCTCCCGTTGGTATTCCCCGCCGACCAGCGGATCCGCCTGAACCAACCCATCCACCACCCGGGCCCGGTCGATGACCCGCGAGAGCCGCGTCGTCATCACCCCCAGCATGGCCCCGATGCCGGTGAGCAGAAACACAGGCGCCACCGCCAACTGGACGACGTGGGCGATGTCCGCGATGGCGGGTTCTGGGGGCATGGCCGGAACTGAGACGATGGAGCGCCTTCGCGCGGCTCGCCTGCAGCCTAGCACGTAGCGGGCTTGGTGGGTCCGCCGCTCGGGGCTTGCGCATTGAACGGCGGGCCAGAAGCCAAGAAGCTCGCTCAGACGGATTCCAACTCCGTCAGTTTGGCAAGGAAGGCGTTCACCTGCTCCTCCAGCATGGAGGCCGCTCGGGTCAGCTTCAGCGCTACCAGGCGGCACGCGCAGGGCCGAACGGTCAAGTGGGGCTTGACGGTGTCCTCCGGACGTCAGGCCGAGCTGCCTGACGCCAACCGGGCGAGACGCTCCGACTCGGCTCGCGCTTCCGCGAGCAACTGGCCCCAGTCTGACGGCGGGTGGCCACTGTCGAGCATCCAGCGGAACACCCGATCGGCGTCGTCGGCACTCTCGTAGGCCCACTTCGTATTCTGGTCGTTGACCCAGGCGAGCACGATCACTTTCCCTCGCGCGTGGAACCGGAAGAACAGCCGGTATTGCTGGACGAGTTTCGCCCGGAACCAGTACTTGTGCTCGTCGCCGAGGATGTGGCCCTGTCGGTACTCCGGACGGGTGGGGTCCTGCGGAATCACCTCGAACGCCAGTTTGACGATAGCCGCCAAGCGCTTGGTGGCATTCTTCTAGATGTAGCCGACCGGGTCCTTGCGCTTGAGCGCCTCGACCTGAGCCGTCAGGACATCGAGTTGGTCAAGAAAGAGAGGGGGGAGCAAAGAGAGTCCAGCGCTTGGCGACCAGCGGCCTGCGGTCATTCATTTAGCCGCTCATTCATCGTCCGCCGACAGCGGGGCGTCCAGAGCGACCTCGACCCCGCCGACCAGCGCCTGGATGCGTTGCGCGAGACCGGCATTCACGCCCTGGAGCCGATCGGGGTGCTCGGCCATGTCGCGCGCCAGGAAACCGAGGAACGGCGCCAGCGCTGGGTCATCGCTTTCACCGGCGGCCGCGTGCGTGAGCACGACCTCACCGTCCGGCCGGATCCAATATTGAATCATAGGCGTCCCACCTTTCTCCGATTGCTCTCGGGACGACCCTCCGCTAAGGCGATTGCCGGAGAATCATGTACCAGATCGCGAAGGATTTTCGTCTGCCTTCAAGGAGTGCCGATAGGAGCATAGCCGGGCTATGTGACTGTCGGCGCGACGCGGAAGGCGGGCGAAAAGACGAGCGAGATGGTGCATGATTTGACAGAAATCGCCTAAGGCCCCGGCACTGGCGGCCCGCAGGCGGAACAGGCCGCTCGCCAGCAGGCCCGCGATCTTCTGGCGGCGTTGGGACGGGATCATCGCATGGGGCGGAGCCTGTTTGGTTTCGCGCATAGTCAGCGCCCGCGGGTGTCAAACCGGGTGCGCAACATTCCGAACAATGAACAGTCGTCGGGCGGACAGGTGGTTACGGATGATCTCGGGTTCATCCTGGCCGCTGTCGAGAGAGCCGAGGCGGTCGTGCGCAGCAGCCGCGGTATTCGGCCGCGAGCTCTATGTCGGCCCCTACGGGTCGGTCGACACCAGCTCGGCACCGGCGAGCTTTGCGAGCCGCTTATCGAAGGTGTACAGGGGGAGGT
>JBLMWY010000375.1:0-2506 GCA_050257475.1 Bdellovibrio bacteriovorus | reverse complement strand
CGCGGCTCGGCCTGCCCCTGATCAAGGCCAAGGTGGACACCGGCGCCCGCACCTCCACCCTGCACGCCTTCTACGTGGACCCCTTTCGGCGCCACGGCGCCCCCTGGGTGCGCTTCGGGGTCCACCCCTTGCGCGGGCGCACCGACGTGGTCATCCACGGGGAGACCGAGGTGATCGACCGGCGCCAGGTGACGGACTCCGGCGGTCATCGGGAGCTGCGCTATGTGGTCCTCACCCCCCTTCGGCTCGGGGGGCTGGAGTGGCCCATCGAGGTTACGCTGACGAACCGCGAGACCATGTTGTTTCGCATGCTGCTCGGGCGCACCGCCATCGCCGGCCGCGCAGTGGTGCATCCGGACCGCTCCTACCTCACCGGGCGACAGAGGGCGCCGGCTCGCCACTACAGGGCGGGCTAAGTGACGGCGATCACCCCAGCGGTTGCATCCCCCATGGCCTCCCAGTCGAAGCGGGGCAGGCCGTCGAAGGCATTGCGGATGCCCTGGTTCCAGCTTGAGGACAGGGCCCGCAGCGCCGGGTGGTCGGCGCTGAGCTTGAGCCGATGGGAGAGGCAAAAGCTGTCCCTGGAATAGATGGCCACCTCGTAGGGCGGCCCGACCGTAACGTTGGAGCGGGAGGTAGCGTCCAGGGAGACCAGGCAGAGGCGCGCCGCGTCCTCCAGGGACAGGGACGGGGTGGCGATGCGGTCCAGGGCGGGCTTGCCGTACTTGTTCTCGCCGATCTGGAGGTAGCAGGTCTCGGGGGAGGCCGCGAAGTAATTCCCTTGCGGGTAGATCAGGTAGAGGCCGTGGGGCTGCCCCGCGATCTGACCGCCCAGGATCAGGGTGGTCTCGGCGCTCACCCCGCTGGCGCCCAGGGCGGGGGCATGCTGGCGTTGCACCTCCAGGCTGATGCGGCCCACATAATCCGCGGCCTCGAAGAGATAGTTGGCGGTGAGCAGGCTGGGTCCGGAGGCGCCCCGGTTCAGCGCCTGGTCGAGGTCACGGCGGATGCGGTTCATGACCTCCTGGGTGGTGGCCAGGTTGCCCGCCGAGAGCAGGACGAAGAGCCGGTCCGGGGCTGGCTGGAAGACGTGCAGCTTGCTGTAGGTGGTGACATAGTCGATCCCCGCGTTGGTGCGGGAGTCGGCGGCCATTACCAGGCCCTCATCGAGGGCCAGTCCGAGACAGTAGGTCATGGGCGATTGGCCCTCCATGCGGCCATTGAACGGCCCGCGATTGTGCCCGCGGGTGGCGCCGAGACCAAGCCCGGAGGGCGGACCCGGGCCCAACGGGCCCGCGCCACCAGGGGCCATGGACTTGCCGGGCGCTGCTCCAGCATACTCTGACCGCGACGCTCATGCCGATCGCCGCGGGGGCGCCGCCGCCGCGCGATCGCTCCCTCACCCCAGGCACCGGAGCCCGCGTCTTGAGCATCGACTGGAACCTCTACCCCTGCCAGGACTTCTACGACGAGCTGGTGGCCGCCCCCGGCAAGGGCCGCGCGGCCTTCGCGGGCCTCCTGGACGACCTCGCCGCCCTGGGTCCGGATGAGCTGGTCGCCCGTCAGGAGGCGGCCGACCTGGCCATCAAGGAGATGGGCATCACCTTCACCGTCTACTCGGAAGAGGGTGGGACCATCGACCGGGCCTGGCCCTTTGACATCATCCCCCGGATCATCCCCAAGTCGGAGTGGGACCGGGTGGAGGCGGGGCTCAAGCAGCGGGTCCAGGCCCTGAACCTCTTCATCGACGACCTCTACCATGATCAGCGGATCATCAAGGACGGGGTCTTCCCCGCCGAGATCTTGGCCAAGTCGGTGAACTTCCGCCCACAGTGCGTGGGGGTGAAGCCGCCCCTCGGTATCTGGGCCCACATCTGCGGCTCGGACCTGGTGCGGGATGCCGACGGCACCCTCTATGTGCTGGAGGACAACCTGCGGGTCCCCTCCGGGGTGTCCTACATGCTGGAGAACCGGCTGGTCACCAAGCGGGTCTTCCCGGAGCTCTTCGAACACTATGCCCCGCTCCCGGTGGACGACTACCCCTCCCAGCTCTTCGACACCCTGGCGGCCCTCTCGCCGCGCCCCGCTGACTATCCTCAGGTGGTGGTCATGACCCCGGGGATCTACAACTCGGCCTATTTCGAGCACGCCTATCTGGCCCAGCAGATGGGCTGCGAGCTGGTAGAGGGGCGGGACCTCTTCGTGGATGCGGACGACTGCGTCTACATGCGCACCGTCGACGGACCCAAACGGGTGGACGTGATCTACCGACGGGTCGACGACCTGTTCCTGGACCCAGAGGCCTTCAGACCCGACTCCACGCTCGGCGCGCGCGGACTGATGCGCGCCTGGACGGCCGGCAAGGTGGCCCTGGCCAATGCCCCCGGGGCCGGGGTGGCGGACGACAAGGTGGTCTACGCCTTTGTCCCGGAGATTATCCGCTACTACCTGGACGCCGAGCCCATCATCCCCAATGTCCCCACCTACCGCTGCATGGAGCCCGAGG
>JBLMWY010000374.1:0-4158 GCA_050257475.1 Bdellovibrio bacteriovorus | reverse complement strand
CGGTGGGCTCGTCCGCCAGGATCACCGGAGGATGGTTCACCAGGGCACGGGCGATGGCAACCCGCTGCTGCTCCCCGCCCGAGAGGCGGGCCGGCATCGCCGCGGCCCGGTGGGCGACGTCGAGCGCCCCGAGCAGCTCCCGCGCCTGGGCCCGTGCCTCGCCGTTGGGGCGACCCGCCAGCATGGGCAGCAGGGCCACGTTGTCGGTCACGTCCAGGAAGGGGATCAGATAGGGTGCCTGGAAGACGAAGCCGATCTTGTCCCGCCGCAGGGCGCGCAGGTCCGGAGTCCGCCAGCCGTCGTCGTAGATGACTTGCGTGCCCAGGGTCATGCGTCCGCCGCTTGGCTCGATCACCGCCCCCAGGCACTTGAGCAGGGTGCTCTTGCCGGAGCCCGAGGGTCCGATCAGACCCACCACCTCCCCCGGGGCGACCTCCAGGTCCACCCCCTTGAGGGCGTCCACCGCCGTATCGCCGACCCCGTAACGCTTGCGCAGGCCCGCGATGCGAATGCCGCCGTCCCGCTCAGCCACCGATCGCCTCCGCCGGGTCCACCCGCAGGGCCGCGCGGATGGCGATGAGGCTCGCCAGCACGCAGATGCCGACCACGATCAGGAACCCGCGCACCGCGTCCCCGGGGAGGAGCAGCACGTACTTGGGGAAGATGGGCGCCCACAGGGTGGCGGCGATCTTACCCACCAGGAACCCGATGACCCCAAGCCCCACCGCTTGCTGCAGGATCATCCCGGCGATGGTGCGGTTACGGGTACCGATCAGCTTGAGCACCGCGATCTCGCGGATCTTGCCTAAGGTCAGCGTATAGATGATGAAGGCCACGATGGCCGCGCTGACCAACGACAGGATCACCAGGAACATGAAGATCTGGCGCGCCGAGGTGGCGATGAGCTTGGCCTGGAGGATCTCGTTCATCTCGGCGCGGGTATGCACCGTGAGCCGCTTCCAGCGCCGGATCTCCCCAGCCACCGCGTCCGGGTCCGCGCCCGGTGCGAGGCGCACCAGGATGGCGTTCACCGAGGAGTTTGCCGTCTGGGAGGCGAGCACCGCCTCCAGCACGCCGGGCTGACCGGGCCGGTTGAGGGCGGGATTGCCCTCGGTGCGGCGGCGCTGGTGGACGATGGCATCGTTGTCCTTGAGGAACTGGGCCTCCTGGGCATCCCGCAGCGGGATGAAGATCATGGGGTCGCCGCCGGAGGAGACGGCGCGGCGGGTCAGGCCCACCACGGTGTACAGATGACGGCGGACGCGCACCTGCTCACCGAGACGCAGGCCGGTCGCGAGATCCGCCACCGCCTCGTAATGGGCTCGGGTGAGATGGCGCCCGGCCACCAGAAAGCGGGGCTGACCGGGCTCGCCGGGGCCCCCTGGGACCACACCCACCACCAGGGCCCGGCGCTCCCGCTCCCCTTGGCCCACCTGCATGGTGAGATAGGTCACATTGGCCGCCTGGGCGACGCCGGGCAGGGTGAGGATGCCCCGGTAGAGGTCGTCGTAGAGGCTGGAGGACTCCGCATAGGGGCCCAGGGTGTCCTTCTGGACCACCCACAGATCTGCGCCGCTGTTGTCCAGCAGGACCTCGGCGTCATCCACCATGCCTCGGTAGATCCCCGCCATGGACAGGGTGACCCCGATCAGCAGCCCCAGCCCGAGCCCGGTGAAGACGAACTTGCCCCAGGCATGGAGGATGTCGCGTCCCGCGAGACTGATCATTGGGGCAGGCCCGGGATCCTATCCACCACCTTGACCCGCGAGCCAGGTCCCAGAGGTGAGCGGCTGTGCAGCACGATCCGGTCCCCCACCTCCAGGCCCGAGCGGATCTGGACCCGGCCCTCCAGGTCCGACGCGCCCGGCTCCACCGGCTGGAAGCGTGGCCCACCCGACTCCAGCCGCCAGACCCCGAGGAGTCCGTCGCGCCGATGCAGCGCGGCGTTGGGCACCGTGGAGGCGGGCGCCAGGGGTGACAGCGACACGGTCACCTCCGCGAGCTCGCCGAGGCGGGGCAGGGGCTCCGGCAGGGCGGCGAAGGTGACCTTGGCGAGCAGCTCCTCCGTGACCGAGTCGGCCCTGGGCTCGACCCGCAGCACCTCAGCCTCCAGGGTTTCCAGGGGGCGGGAGCGGAGCTGGATCCGTGCGGGAAGACCGGCGCGCAGCCCCCCGGCCCCGAGCTGATCGAATCGGGCATGGATCCACAGGCTGGCCGCGTCGATCACCTCGACCACCGCCTGACCCGCCACGACGGTGGCGCCGGGCTCCGCGTTCCGGGCGACCACCAAGGCGTCCACCGGCGCGATCAGGCGCAGGTTGGCACGCTGGCGCACCAGGGCCTCCCGCTCGGCGCGCACCCGGCGCAGCTCCTGCTCGGCGGATTCCATGTTCGCCTGGGCCGACTCGAGCCCCGCCTCCGCCACCTGGGACTCCTGGCGCTTTGCCTCGGCGGTGTCCTCGCTGGCGGTCCGGGCCGTGAGGAGCTGCTCGTAGCGCCGCACCTGGGCGAGCGCGAAGTCCCGGCGCGCCTGGGCGTCGCGCACCTGGGCCTGGGCCGCGACCACCCCGGACTCCGCGCGGCGCAGGGCCGCATCCTGGGCGGCGACGCGGTCGTCCAGGTCCACGGGGTCCATCTCGCCGAGCAGTTGACCGGCCTTGACCCGGTCACCCACCTGTACCTCCACCCGGCTCACGCGGCCGGCGAAGGTGGGGCCGATGGGGTAGCTGTAGCGCGCCTCCACGGTCCCCACGCCGAACAGGGCAGGGGAGAGGGGCTCCTTCTCGACGGTCACCAGGGTCACAGGCACCGGGGCCAGGGGGCCGGAGGTCAGGGCCAGCCACAGGAAGGCGCCGACCAGGGGTACGAGGAACCCCAACAGTGCCAAGGTGCGGCCTTCAATCTTGGGCAGGGGCATGGGCTGGTCTCGATCAGACTGCGAGTGGCGGATGTCGCTCGGAGGACCCCTGCCGGCCTGGGAGCGGGGCTCGGGCCCGGGGACAGGGGGCTCGAACAGGCGATCGTGCTCTTGCCGGTTTGCCCCTCCCGACGGGGGATGGTCGATATAAACCTAGGTTATGCGTAGGGGAATGGGCGGCCCTTGACTCGGGTCAATCGGTTGTCTGGACCCGTGCTGCTCCACGACAGGGGCTAGGCGCGGCTGCCGGAGGCGTCGGGGCCTGAGGAACCCCGGCGCGAGGCTCGCTCGCGAGCGCTCAAGGCGCCTGATGGTCCGCCGTGATCTCCACCCGGGTCAGTGGCGCGGAGCCGGGGGCCTTGAGACGCAAGAAGACGTCCGTTGACCGCTCCGTGCGGAAGCGCAGCCCCCAGCCGGGCTCGCTGGGCTCCAGCTCGATGACGTCGATGAAGTCGAAGTCGGCGTCGATCAGCTCGATGCAGGGTCTGGCCTTGGGGCCCAGGCCCTGGAGCCAGACGTTGTACGAGCCCGCCCCAAGGACGCCGAGGGGCAGGAAGTAGGTCGGCTCCGTGGGGGAGCGCAGCAGCTCCAGGGTCTCGGGTCCCCAGGCGCCGTCCCGCACCAGGGCCAGCGGCAGGGGGCGAAAGGCGCACGCCTCCTTCATGTAGCGCAGCAGATCATAGAGCTCCCGAACCTGGGCCTCCGGCAGCGCGCCACCGTGCCGGCGGATGTGCTGATCGGCCTCCTCTCGGGGTAGATGGAAGCTCATGCGTCCACTGCACTCGCCCTCGTGGCAGCGGGCGCAGCCGGTGTTGAACAGCACCGTGGACTCCACGGCGGGGCTCCCTTCGGCCCTGACCGGGGGTGGCACGCTAAGCAAGGCGAGGAAGGCGCAATGGATAATCTTGTGCCTTGGATTCATTTGGGTTGACATGATCTTTCGCCCAAGATGCGCCCCTGGTCCTGGGGTGATGCTTGGCGCCCGATCCATAGAGTCTCAGGCAGCGTGGCCTGGCGTTGGCTTGGCGAGGATGGATCCATAACGAATCTCCGCATCGCGTCAGTGCCGGCCAGGTCTGGCTGGAGGATTCGGCGGCCCAGGCGGCCCAATGGTGACCAGGCGCTGTACTCCGGACAATGACAAAACTGGTGGCAACGCTGTGGGTATCGTCGTTCGTGGCCACATGCACGGGAGCATTACAGGAGGTTGAGGGTCTATCCTTCGGTCTGCAGTGCACATT
>JBLMWY010000373.1:0-3902 GCA_050257475.1 Bdellovibrio bacteriovorus | reverse complement strand
CACCGGCTCCTCGCCGGCCCGCATCAGGGAGCGGATGGCGGTCGGGGCCGTGTAGAAGATGTTGACCTGGTGCTTGTCCACCACCTGCCAGAACCGGGACATGTCCGGGTAGTTCGGGATGCCCTCGAACATGACGGAGGTCGCTCCGTTGGTGAGGGGTCCGTAGACGATGTAGGTGTGACCCGTGACCCACCCCACGTCCGCGGTGCACCAGTAGACCTCGCCCTCCTGGTAGTCGAACACAAGTTTGTGGGTCATGGCGGCATAGACCAGGTAGCCGCCGGTGCTGTGCAGGGCGCCCTTGGGCTTGCCGGTGGAGCCGGACGTATAGAGGATGAAGAGCGGGTCCTCGGCATCCATCTGCTCGGGCTCGCACTGGGGGGCGGCCTTCGCCATCTCCTCGTGGTACCAGCAGTCGCGGCCCTCCTTCCAGGCCACCGAGCCGCCGGTGCGGCGCACCACGATCATGGTGCGCACATTCGGGCACTCCTCGAGTGCCGTATCCGCGTTCTTCTTGAGCGGCACATGGCGGCCGCCGCGCACGCTCTCGTCGGAGGTGATGACCACCTGGCAGTCGGAGTCCAGGATGCGGTCCCGCAGGCTGTCCGGGGAGAAGCCGCCGAAGACGATGGAATGCACGGCGCCGACCCGGGTGCAGGCCAGCATGGCCACCGCCGCCTCGGGGATCATGGGCAGGTAGATGCAGACCCGGTCGCCCCGCTTGACCCCCTTGGCCTTGAGCACGTTCGCGAATTTGGAGACCTCCGCGTGCAGCTCCCGGTAGGTGATCTTGCGGTCTTCCGCCGGGTTGTCGGCCTCCCAGATGATGGCAACCTGATCGCCGCGCTTCTCCAGGTGGCGGTCCAGGCAGTTGTAGGAGACATTGAGCTTGCCGCCCTTGAACCAGGCGATGTGCAGGTCATCGGCGCCAAAGCTCCAGTCGAGCACCGAGTCCCAGGGCTTGAACCAGCTCACGAACTGCTGGGCCTGCTCGGACCAGAACCCGTCCGGGTCTTCGACCGAGCGCTTGTACAGGGTCGCGTAGGTGTCCGCGTCGACGTGTGCCTTCGCTGCGATGGCGGCGGGGACGGGATAGAGCTTCTCTTCCGACATGATGTCGTCTCCTCTGTGGGTTCGGTGGTGCGTGAAGGGCTCGGGCCCTTGGGGTGGTTGTGATTCGCTCGGGGCCGGGTCTCGGGGGACCCAATCCTAAACTCAGGGCCGGTTCGTTTCCAGGCGATGACGGGGCACCCCGGGTCTTCAGGTCAGGAAATCCGCCACCGGCAGGCCTTTGCCACTGTCGCGGTGGGCCGCCTGGGCGAGGAACAGCTCGGCCGCGGCCAGGGCATCGCTGAGCGCGTTGTGGGCGCCGTAACGGGGCAGGTTATAGCGGTCCCCCAGGGCGTGGAGCCGCAGGTCCGAGCCCTTGAAGGGGATCTGTCGCCGCTCGAAGGTGCGCCGCGCCAGCTCCTGGGTGTCCACCACGCAGACGGGCAGTCCCCCGGCCCAGAGCCGCCGGCAGGCATTGCCCAGGAAGCCGCACTCGATGACCGCGTGATGGGCGATCATCACCTTGCCGCCTAGGGTCTCCAGCAGCTCCGTCAGCACGTCCCTGAGCTCCAGCCCACGGGCCGACTGATCGTCCGTGATCTGATGGATGACCGCGCTGGCCTCCGGGATGGAGCGGTCGATCCGCACCACCCGGTGGCGGGCGCTCCCCAGGTCGATGCGCCTGCCGTGGATCACCACGTAGCCGACGCTGAGGATCAGGTCCCGCCGCAGGTCCAGGCCGGTGGTCTCCAGATCGATGGCCAGGAAGTCGGTCTCCCGGTAATCCAGCCGGGGATTCGGCAGGGGTCGGGCCAGATAGTCCCGCAAGGGACCGGGCTGGGCCCGGCGTAGCTGCCAGCGCCGCCGCCAATCGGTGAGCGACAGCACGGCCGGTCGCTCAGGCGAAGCGTCCCGCCTGGTAGCGCTGGCCGAGGGACTCCTGCATGGTGTTGATCAGGACGAAGGCGTCCTTCAGGTGTCCCCGCTCCAGGGGCGAGAGCTCGTCCGGGGAGAGGAAGTTATCCGCCTTCTCGCCGCGTCGCAGTTGCCGCGCCTGATGGCGCATGCGCAGGGTCCCGATGAGCTCGGCGGCGTCGACCAGGTTGGCGGACCCCTCGCGGCTCAGGGCCCCCGCCTCGGCGGCGGCGCGCAGGCGCTCCAGGGTATTGATCTGGTCGATGCCGGCGGACAGGGCATAGACCCGCGCCAGGTCGATGATGGGGACTGTGCCGCGGTGCTTGATGTCGAAGGTGTGGTCGTGGTCGCCCCCGTGGATCAGCACGAAGTTTCTGAAGAAGCCCAAGGGTGGGCGGTGCTTCAAGGCGTTCGCGGCCATGTAGGCGATGAAGATGCGGTTGGCCTTGGAGTGGGCGAGCACCGTGTCGTGGATCTCCTCAAAGAGCCCCTCGGGGTCGCGCAGGGGGCGCAGGTCGAAAAAGACGCTGGAGAGCATCAGGGCCATGGGATCGGGCCGCTCGATCCAGGTGGTGAAGTACTTCTTCCAGATGCGCAGGGGCTGGCGCCACTTGGGATTCTTGGCCATGACGTCGCCCGGGCAATAGATGTAGCCACAGGCGTTGAGTCCGTCGTTGACGTAGGCCGCCAGGGCGGCGAAATAGGCGTCGTCCTCGGGCTTCATGTGGTCGGCGATCAGGAGCGCATTGTCCTGGTCCGAGTGGGATGACTGCTCCCGCCGGGCCTGGGAGCCGCCCACCATCCAGGCATAGGGGACGGGCGGGCTGCCGAGCTCCGCCTCGCCGAGCTCCAAGAGGCGCAGCGTGATGGCATCGGTGACGGCGCTTACGGCCTGGCCCACCTGATCCGCCGTGGCGCCCCCGTTGACCAAGTGCACCTGGATCTCGCCCACCTTGGCGCTGATCTGCACCAGGGTCTCCAGGTTCTTGGCCTTGTGGATATCCCCCACCAGATAGACCGCGTTGGCGCTCTGGAAGCGGGTCAGGTCGGTGGTGGTGAGGATGCCCGCGACCCGCCCGCCGTCCAGCACTGGCAGGTGGTGGACGTTGAGACGGGTCATGGTGATCAGGGCCTGGAAGCCCAGGGTCCCGGCATCCACGGTGTGCAGACGCTCGGTCATGATCGCGCTCACCGGGCGGTCGGTCGCGAGCCCGGCGGCAACGCAGCGGCTGCGCAGGTCCCGATCGGTGATCATGCCCGCCAGGCGCTCACCGTCCATGATGAGCAGGGACGACACGCGGTGCTCGGACATGATCTGGGCGGCCGCCCGGATGCTGGTGTCCGGGCTTGCCGTGATGGGCTCGCGGCCCACCAGGCCGCCGACCGTCACCGTCATGAGCCCAGACCCGGAGCTCGGGGTGTCCGTCATCACGTCCAGGGCCTTGCGCAGCCGGTTGGTCACCGACTGCTCGAAGTGCTCGGCGAAGGTGGGGTGGCCCGCGCGGAGCTGGGCCAGGTCCGCGCAGGGTAGCAGGTAGGCCAGGGTGTCCTCCGCGGTGTTGCCGTTGAGGGCCGGACCCTGGTCCGCGGGGCGGCAGGGTGTCACGCACAGGTCGCCCTCGGCGAGCTTGCTCACCAGATCCCCCTGGGGGTCCCGCAGCTCCACGGCACCGCGGCGGATCAGGTACAGGTAGGGCTGGTCGGCGTCCGTCGGCGGGAACGGGGTGCCGCGGCGGAAGTAGCGGACCGAGAGTCGCTTGGGCAGGCGCTCCAGGGTCTCGGCGGGTAGCTGGTCGAAGGGCGGATGACTGGCCAGGAACTCCTGGATTTCGATCAGCTCGACGTCCATCGATCTATCCCCATGAATCGGCGACGGCCATGAATCGGCGACGGCTGCCAACCATACACCAGGGCCAGGCCCGGCGGCAGGTGGGCCC
>JBLMWY010000372.1:0-2918 GCA_050257475.1 Bdellovibrio bacteriovorus | reverse complement strand
GACGGCTACCGATTCCGTGGTCGGGGGCTGATCCAGCTCACCGGAAAGAACAACTACCAGGCCTTCTCCCGCTGGATCGACGAGGACTGCGTCGCCAACCCGGACTGGGTGGCGGATCGCTTCGCGGCCCATTCCGCCGTCTTCTTTTGGGAAACCAACGGGCTCAACGCGCTGGCCGACACCGACGACCTCAATTCCATCACCAGCCGGGTCAATGGGGGGCTCAACGGGTACGACGACCGCAGGAGTCTGCTGGTCAAGGCCAAGGACGCCCTGAGTCAAATACCACCGGAAGCGCCCGCTCGGCGCGCCACACCCGCGCCCGCGGTGACTCGCCCCCCGACGCCCGCCCCGGGGTCCCCCTTCGTGCCCACCCACCGGGTCGTGGCGAGCGCCCTGAACCTCCGCAAGACACCGGATAGGGGCTCGAAGCGGGTGGCCTCACTGCCTCGAGGCACCCCGGTTCAGCGGCTGTCGGATACGGCGACGGCGGGGTGGATCCAGGTCCGCGCGCGGCTGAACGGCGTGGCGCGCGACGGCTTCGTCTCTGAGCGATACTTGGCCTCCCTGGAGCGGGCGGAGTCCCCAGCCACCCCCGCCGGGGCACCCTTCAACCCCACCCACCGGGTGTCCGCCGCGTCCCTCAACCTGCGCAGCGGGCCCAAGGTGAACAGCGCAAACCGGGTCGCCGTGCTAGCCCAGGATACCCGGATCGAGCGGCTCGGGGAGGCCGAGGTGGAGGGTTGGGTGGCGGTCCGGGTGATGCTCAACGGCGTGCTCCGGGAGGGATTCGTCGCCGCCAAGTATTTGTCGCCCCTGCCTCGGGGAGCGGAGTCCTTTGCCCTCGGGACGCGCCCGCTGGACCTGGTCACGCTCCCTCCAGCCGAGTTATCCGCCGGCAAGCGGGAGGTCACCCGGGTGCAGGACGGTGGGCGGGCCTATCCGCTCGAGGAGTCGGGGCAGCCAAAGATCACAGGCTCCACCCCGGAAACCCGGGCCCGTCAACTGCTCGCGATCATCGCCTGGCTCGATTGCGAGAATCCCGAGCACAGACGCTATCGGGCCAAGGGTGGCGCGACCTATGCGACGACCTATGCCTGCGACTACTGCCACCTGGCGGGTGTCTATCTGCCCCAGGTCTGGTGGACGGCGGACGCCTTGGCTCGCATCGTCCAGGAGGAGCAGGTCGATGTCGCCTTTGGACGCACGGTTCGCGAGCTCTCCACCAATGCCCTCCACGACTGGCTCCTGGATCACGGCGCCGCCTTCGGGTGGCGCCGGGAGATCGAGCCGATCGACCTGCAGGCGGCGGCCAATGGTGGCGAGGTCTGCCTGATCATCGCCAAGAGCAAGGATCTCAGCCGTCCCGGGCACCTGTCGGTGGTACCACCCGAGCACGAGGGCTGCCAGGCCAGGCGGCAACGCGATGGGGACGTGACTCGCCCGGTCGAGTCCTGGTGCGCCACCAAGAACGTCCGCTGCGCCACGGCGCGCACCGCCTGGTGGCTGTCGGAGCGCTACCAGGGCTTTGGCTTCTGGACCCACCCAGTGGCGGAGGCTCGCTGACCCACCGGGGCGGGTGGCCCCCCGGGACCCCGCCCCTATCCCCCGTGACGGTGCTGCCAGGGCCTTTGCTGGGATCCCGGACGCGACCAGATCCCTCGCCCGGCCTCCTTCGCCTGCTGCTCGGCGCGCTCGTAGCGCGAATCCTTGCAGTAGCGGCGGTAGACGGCGGCGTGGCCGCCCCTGACCTGCTCCAGGTTCAACAGCAGCCCCTGGGGCCCCGTGCCATAGACCTCGGCCACCAGGCGTCCGAAACGGTCGTGTTCAACCGCGACCAGTTCCACGCGACGCGACGCGAGCTCGGCGAGGTGGCGCCGGGACCGCTTGGCCCAAGGCACCTGGTCCCGTTCCGGGGCATCGATGCAGTGCAGCCGCACCTCGACGGGCCCATCGGCACAGCGAACGCGCAGGGAGTCGCCATCGAGCACCCCCTCCACATCGCAGGGGACCCGCTGGGGGCGGGCCAACCAGCCCGAGGCGAAGGGCACCGCGTCCTGGCCCAGGACCCATGCGATGCCGGCCACGACAACGAGGAGGACCAGGCTCCACCATCGGCGCATCGGTACAGCCGCCCGGATACGAGGGAACCGGCGCCCGCGTCTGCGTCCCATCAGGCGATGCACCTGGGACGGTGACACCGGCCGAGCCTCAGGCAGAACAGGGCCAAAGCCCCCTGACATGGTGGACGTCCAAGCTCCCCATCTAGAAGACCAGGTTGAGCATGAGGAGAGAGACCACGAGGAAGAGCACGGTCATGATGCCCCCGGCCCGCATGAAATCCGCCACTCGGTAGCCCCCGGGCCCCATTAGCAAGGCGTTGACCTGGTGGGTTGGGATCAGGAAGGAATTGGAGGTGCCGATGGCGACCGTGAGGGCGAAGAGGGCCGGATTGGCCCCGGCGCCCAGGGCAATGTTGACCGCCAAAGGCACCAGCAGGACCGTCGCCCCTACATTTGACATCACTAGGGTGAAGGCGGTGGCCAGCACCATGACGGCGGCCTGGACCACCCATATCGGCAGATGGCCCACGACCGAGAGGGTTTGTTGGGCAATCCAGGCGGCAGTACCGCTCGACTCCACGGCCGACCCTAAGGGGATGAGCGAGGCCAGCAGGAAGACCGAGCGCCAGCTCACGGCCTTGTAGGCCTCCTCGATGGACAAGACACCGGCGAGGATCATCCCGAGCGCCCCGGTGAACAAGGCCACGGAGAGACGCAGATCGGTGAACAGCAAGAGGAACAGGGTCACCGCGAAGAAGAAGAGGGCCGCTGGGACCTTGTGGGGACGCAGCTCCTCGTGAGGATACTCGGTGGTGACGATCACGAAGTCCCGATCCTGCTCCAGTCGCGCCAGGT
>JBLMWY010000371.1:0-11859 GCA_050257475.1 Bdellovibrio bacteriovorus | reverse complement strand
AGGGTCTCGATGTCCGGTGCCATGCGCCGATTCATCCCGGCGAGCTGGAACTCGAACTCGAAGTCCGAGACCGCCCGGAGTCCTCGCATGATCACGCCCACCCCGAGCTGGCGGGTGAAGCTCACCAGGAGTCCGGAGAAGGCGACCACCTCGACGTTGGGTCTGTCCTGCACCACCGCGCGCACCAGCTCCACCCGCTCCGCGGTGGTGAAGGTCGGGGTCTTGGCAGTGTCCGCCGCGACCGCGACCACCACCCGGTCGAACAGCCGGGCGGCGCGTAGGATGAGGTCGCAGTGACCGTTGGTGACTGGATCGAAGGTTCCGGGATAGACCACGCTGCGCACTGGGGAGCCTCCTCGCGGTGCCGGTCGGCGCGCCCGGGGTCCCGCCATCGATCGGGTCGAACAGGGTCGCGACGATAACACAGCGGCCTGGCAGCGGGCAGCGCTTGGGCATTGCCCGAGCCCGCCGGTTAGGGCGCGTTTATCGTCTCAGGGCGATTCCGCGAGGGCCAGCGCATAGCGCACCTGTCCGGCCGAGCGCTCGCGAATGACCTCCCAACCGGGGGGCAGCAGCGGTAGCTCCGCGGTGGAGGCGGTCTCCAGATAGACCCGCCCCCCGGGTGTCAGCCAGCGATGACGGGCGAGCAGCTCGCAGGCCGGGGCCAGGAGCCCGGCCGCGAAGGGGGGGTCGAGGAACACCAGGTCGAAGGGCGCCAAGGCGGACCGCGGGCGAGGGTCGGCGAGCCAGGCCAGGGCATCCCCTTCGAGCACCTCGACGCCTACCGCCCCCAGGGCCTCGATGTTCGCCCTCAGTTGCCTTGCCACCGGCGCCGAGCGCTCGATCAGGACCACCGAGGCGGCCCCCCGAGAGGCGGCCTCCAGGCCCAGGGCCCCAGTCCCGGCGAAGGGGTCCAGGCAGCGGGCTCCCTCGATCACGGGGGCGAGCCAGTTGAACAGGGTTTCGCGGACCCGATCCGGGGTGGGTCTGAGACCCGGCTGATCAGGGATCGGCAGACGGCGGCCACGAAAGCGGCCGCCGATGATCCGCAGATGGCCGCTGCCCCCCGGGGGAGGGCCGTGCCGCCCCCTAGGGGGTGGCGCCGGTGGCCGAGACCTGTGGGGCGCCATCACCACCGACCGTCACGACGGCGAGCCGATCCGGGTGGACGCGACGGGCGAAGGCATCGCGGATCTGGGCCGCGTCCACCGATTCGATGCGCTCGATGAAACGGTCCAGATAATCCAAGGGCAGGCCGTAGAAGCCGATCACCGCCAGGTAGGCGACGATCTCCGAGTTCTCCGCGATGCGCAGGGGGAAGCCTCCGGTGAGGTTCTTCTTGGCCGCGATGAGCTCCTGCTCGGTGGGGCCTTCGGCTACGAAGCGCTTAAGGGTCTCGATCATCACCTGCTGGGCCTGGTCCGCCTGGTCGTTGCGGGTCTGCAGCCCCATCAGGAAGGGGCCGGGCTGGGCCAGGGGCAGGAAATAGCTGTAGGTGCTGTAGGAGAGCCCGCGCTTCTCCCGAACCTCCTCCATCAGGAGCGAGACCAGTCCGCTCCCGCCCAGGATATGGTTCCCCAGGTAGAGGGCGAAATAATCCGGATCGCCACGGCGCATCCCGGGCTGACCGGCCAGGACGGTGGTCTGGGTGGAGGGGAAGACGATCCGCTCTTGGGCGCCGGCCGGGAGCTCCGTGACCTCCGGCAGCGGAAGGGGGCGGGTCCCGGCGGGCAGCGTGCCGACCACGCGCTCGGCGATGGCCTCGGCGGCGCGGCGGTCCAGGTCACCGACGATCGCTACGACGGCGTTGGCCCCGGTGAAATGGGCCCGATGGAAGTTGGTCAGGTCTTCCCGTGTCAGGGCCCGCACCGAATCTTCGGTGCCGGTGGGGTCCGAGGCGTAGGGGTGATCGCCGAACACGGCCCGGTAGAAGGCCTTTTGGGCGACGGTGCGCGGCGACTCCTGGTCCTGACGCAGGGCGATCAGGGTGTTCTGCCGCAGCCGCTCCAGATCATCCGGCTGGAAGGTGGGGTCGGCCAGGACCCCGGCCAGGGTGTCCACCGCGGTGTCCAGGGCTGGCTGTTGGGTGAGGCTGCGGATGGATACCGCCGCCATGTCCCGGTCAGCGGAGGCCGACAGCGTGGCGCCCACGTTCTCCATGCGAAGGGCGATGGTGTCCGCGTCCCAGTCCCTCGCTCCCTCGGTCAGCATGGAGGTGGTGAGGGAGGCGAGCCCCGGCTTGTCACCGTCCCGGGCGCTGCCCGCGTCGAAGACGACGCGCACGTCCACCATGGGCAGCTCCGGTGCCGCGACGAACAGCACGCGCGCCCCGTTGGTCGTCTGCCAGCTTTGGATCTCGGGCGTCGCCTGGGCCGCGCCGGCGACCAGCAGGAGGCCAGCGGCCACCCAGGACCAGGCTGCTCGGGTCCCCGCGGTCAGGGGGGTTGGATGCTCAGCGCACATCATTACGCACTCCCGGCGGCAGGGGCGCACGGGCCACCTGCTTGCCGTCCAGGGGTTGGGGATCCAGGACCGCCACCGTGAGGCCATCCGGGATCAGGTATTTCTTGGCGACCGCCTGGATCTGCTCCGGGGTGACGGCCGCAAGCTTCTCGACATAGGCGTCGGCTAGCTCCCAGCCGAGGCCCACCGTCTCCAACTGGCCGAGCTGCATGGCCTGATAGAAGACGGAGTCCTTCTCGTAGACCTTGTTGGCGATGAGCTGGGTGCGGATCCGCTCCAGCTCCCCGGGCTCGACCGGCTCCGCCTGAACGCGCTCGATCTGGGCGCGGATCGCCGCCTCCAAGGTGGGGATGTCCTTGCCCTTGGCCGGCACCCCGTCGAACAGGAACAGCCCCGGCAGCCGGCGGAAGGCGCTGTAGCTGGCGCCCGCCGAGGAGGCTACCTGCGCGCCGCGAACCAGCTCCCGGGAGAAACGGGAGCTGCCGCCGCCGTCCAGGACCGAGGCCAGCATCTCCAGGGCATACGGCTCCCACGGCTCTGGCGCATCGGCCACGGCCGGGGTCTTGTAGCCCATCAGGAGGTAGGGCTCCTGGGCCGGGGCCTTGACCCGGATGCGCTTCTCTCCGTTCTGCGATGGCTCCTGCCGAGTCTTGGGTGGGGCTATCACCTCGGCCTTGAGGGGGCCGAAGTGCTTTTCGGCGAGCGCGAAGACCTGCTCCGGGTCCACGTCCCCAGCTACCACGAGGGTGGCGTTGTTTGGGGCGTACCACAGGCGATACCACTCCCGGATGTCCTCCAGGCGCAGCTCTGCCAGATCCCCTGGCCAGCCGATCACCGGGTTGCGGTAGGGGGAGGCGGCGAAGGCGGTTGCGTTGAACTGCTCGAAGGTGGGTGACTGGGGGTCATCGTCCGTGCGCGTGCGTCGCTCCTCCTTGACCACCTCGATCTCCTTCAGGACCGACTCCGGGTCGAGGCTCAGGTTGCGCATGCGCTCGGCCTCCAGATCGAAGGAGACCTCCAGGCGGTCGCTCGCCAGGTTCTGGTAATAGGCGGTGTAGTCGCTGCCGGTGAAGGCGTTCTCCTCGCCCCCGTTCTCCGCAATGATGCGCGAGAACTCCCCGGGGCCGAGCCGCTCGGTGCCCTTGAACATCATGTGCTCAAGCACGTGGGATACGCCGGTGATGCCCCCGTACTCGTAGCTCGCTCCCACCTTGTACCAGACCTGGGAGGTGAGGATGGGGGCCCGATGGTCGGGCTTGACGAGCACCTTGAGGCCGTTGTCCAGGGTGCGCTCGAACACCTTCGGGGGCCCCTCGGTGGAGGCCCAGGCGGGCAGGGCCGTTAGGGAGCCGACGAGGGCAGCGATCACCCAGGGGGCGCGCGCGGCCATCTTTGGGGGGCTCGGCGGTGTTGGTCGAGGCATGACGTCTCCGGTCATCGATGTTGCTCTGTCGGCGGGAGATGGGGGCGCGACCCGGGCGGGGCCAGACCTAGGCCTTGCCCCGCCCGTGACGATTGCTTAATCCTTGGCGGCCGGTAGGGGCGCCGGCTCTGGTAGCATAAGGGGCCCCCTGAGATCACACGATCCCCCTGCCACCCCCATGTTCGGTTTCGGAAAAAAGCGCCCAGAGGCGCCGCCTGCTGCGCCCGACACCATGCCGGAGCGGCCAGGACTCTTTTCACGCCTGCGGGAGCGACTGGCGCGCACCCGGGCCCAGCTCGGCGCGGGGCTCTCGGACCTGTTCCTGGGCCGCAAGCGCATCGACGACGATCTGCTGGATGAGCTGGAGACCCTGCTCCTGACGGCCGACCTGGGGGTGGAGGCCACCGGACGCATCATCCGCGATCTGACCCAGCGGGTGAAGCGTCAATCCTTGTCCGACCCCCAGGCCCTGCTCGCGGCGCTCAAGGAGGACCTGCGCCAAATCCTGGTCGCGGCCCAGGCCCCCGTCCGCCAACCCACGCCGGGGCGCCCCCAGGTGATTCTAATGGTGGGGGTGAACGGGGCCGGGAAGACGACCACCATCGGCAAGCTGGCCAAGCGACTCCAGGAGGAGGGTAACAGCGTGATGCTTGCGGCCGGCGACACCTTCCGCGCCGCGGCGGTGGAGCAGCTTCAGACCTGGGGCGAGCGCAACCGGGTGCCGGTCATCGCCCAGCAGCAGGGGGCGGACTCCGCCTCCGTGGTGTTCGACGCGCTCCAGGCCGCGAGCTCCCGGGGCCTCGATGTGCTGATCGCCGATACCGCCGGACGGCTGCACACCAAGAGCAACCTCATGGAGGAGCTCGCCAAGATCGCCCGGGTGCTCAGGAAGCTCGACCCCGAGGCGCCCCACGAGGTGATGCTGGTGGTGGATGCGACGACCGGACAGAACGCCCTCAACCAGGCCGTTCAGTTCCATCAGGCGGTGGGCCTTACCGGCATTACCCTGACCAAGCTGGACGGCACCGCCAAGGGTGGCATCGTGTTCGCCATCGCCGAGCGGCTCAAGGTCCCCATCCGCTTCATCGGGGTCGGCGAGGGGATCGAGGATCTGCGTCCCTTCGATGCCGACGAGTTCTTGGATGCCCTGCTCGGCTGAGCGAGCCCGCTGACCCTGGGGGTGACCCGGTGATCCGCTTCGAGCACGTCTTCAAGCGCTATCCCGAGCGGGGCGACGCCCTGTCGGACGTGAGCTTCCAGTTGGACGAGGGGGAGATGGTCTTCCTCACCGGTCACTCGGGGGCGGGCAAGAGCACCCTCCTGCGCCTGATCGGGCTCTTGGAGCGGCCCAGCCGTGGTCAGGTGATCGTCAACGGGCGCAACCTCGCGACCCTGCCACGGCGCAAGATTCCCTACCATCGCCGCCAGGTGGGCATGATCTTCCAGGACCACCGGCTGCTGGCGGACCGCAGCGTCTTCGACAACGTGGCCCTGCCTCTGGTGGTGAGCGGGCTTGGCCACAAGGAGATCGGGCGCCGGGTGCGGGCGGCACTCGACCAGGTGGGGTTGCTCAAGCGCGAGCGCGCCCTGCCGGTGGCCCTCTCGGGGGGCGAGCAGCAGCGGGTGGGCATCGCCCGTGCCGTGGTGGCTCGTCCGCCGCTGCTGCTGGCCGACGAGCCCACCGGCAACCTGGATCCGGACCTGTCGCGGGAGATCTTTCAGCTCTTCGAGCGTTTCCACCACGTGGGGGTGACGCTGATGATCGCCACCCACGACTTGGGGCTGATCCGCATCATGCGTCATCGGACCTTCACGCTCAGCGAGGGACGCCTGGTGGACGACACCGGCGGGGGCGACTAGCGGTGGCGCGAACGCCCACGAAGACACGCGCCAGGCCCCGCTCGCGACGCCGGGCCGGACCCCGTCTGGCGGATCTGCCGGGGATCTGGCTCAACCATCACGTCCAGTGCGCGGTCGCCACCCTGGGGCGACTGATGCGCTCGCCTTGGGCTACGGGTATGACGGTGGCGGTGATTGCCGTCGCCTTGGCCCTGCCCGCCGGGCTCTTCGTCCTCACCGAGAACCTGCGCCAACTGGTGGGCGGTTGGGACCAGGCCGCCGCGGTCTCGGTGTTCCTCCGCCCCGGGCTCTCCGACCAGGTGGCGACGGAGGTCGCTGATGAGCTGCGGCGCTGGCCGGAGCTGGCGCGGGTGGAGGTGATCGGGGCCGCGGAGGCGCTCCAGGAGTTCCGCGAGCAGGCCGGGTTCGAGGAGGCCCTGGCCCAGCTTAAGGAGAACCCGCTGCCCGCTGTCCTGGCCCTGTTTCCCAGCCCGGGCTACGGGAGCCTGGATCAGGTCCAGTTGCTCGAGGAACGTCTCAAGGAGCTGCCGGAGGCGGACTTCGTGCGGGTGGACACCCAATGGCTGATGCGCTTTCAGGCCATCCTGGACCTGATCCAGTCGGCGGTGCTCCTGCTCGGCGGCCTGCTGGGCCTGGGTGTGCTCCTGATCGTCGGCAACACCATCCGGCTGGAGATCCAGAACCGCAGCGGTGAGATCGCCATCATGGAGCTGGTGGGTGCCACAGCGGCCTTCATCCGGCGGCCCTTCCTCTATGCGGGGGTCTGGTACGGGTTCCTGGGTGGCGTGGCGGCCTGGTTCCTGGTCACCGTCGCCGTGTTTGCCCTCCAGGGTCCGGTGTCGCGTCTCGCGAGCCTCTATCGCGCGGAATTCCCCTTGTCGGGCCTTGGGTTCCTGGCCCTGTTGGGCATGCTGGCAGCGAGCATGATGCTCGGCCTGGTGGGTAGCTGGATGGCGGTGAACCGCCACCTGCGGGAGGTGGAGCCGGGCTAGGTTAGGTCCCGGCGATCCCGGCTCCTGGACAGTGCGACCAAGTATTGAACAGATTTTCCTGGTCAGACTCTGGACTCTGCTCGGTCGGGTGACGAAAGGTTAATTTCCTGGAAAACTCGGGATAATCTTCTGTAAGTTCATGTAAAATAAAATATCAGCAGCGATGAATTGGATTTCTCGATCGGATGCATCGGAATAACCGATCTCGCGCAAGCCCTGTCCGGCCTTGTGCAAACATCAAACCTTGCCTAGAGTGTTGTCAACGTTCAGCGCGGCGGATCGCCGAAAACCCCGCTGAAGGTGCTGGTAAATTTCAGACCAAACTGCTAGGATTTTATCCCTAGTAACTGACAAAGGTACTCGAAGCTATGGCCAAAGATTACGCCCTCATGCCTACCGGCAACATCGACGCCTACATCAGTGCCTCTTATCAGATCCCGGTACTGACCCCCGAGGAAGAGCGGGACCTGGCGCTGCGGTTGCGCGACCACGGCGACATGGAGGCGGCGCGCCGCATGGTGATGTCCCATCTGCGCTTCGTGATTCGAATCGCCCGTGGCTATCTGGGCTACGGCTTGCCCCTGCCAGACCTCATCCAGGAGGGCACGGTCGGGTTGATGAAGGCGGTGCGCCGCTTCGAGCCTGACATGGGGGTGCGCCTGGTCTCCTTCGCGGTGCACTGGATCCGGGCGGAGATCCACGAGTACATCCTGCGTAACTGGCGCATCGTGAAGGTCGCCACCACCAAGGCCCAGCGCAAGCTCTTCTTCAACCTGCGCAGCGCCAAGAAGCGTCTTGGCTGGTTCACCCGGGAGGAGGTGGAGAGCGTGGCCTCGGAGCTCGGGGTCAAGCCCGAGACCGTGCTGGAGATGGAGTCCCGTCTAGCCAATCAGGACCTGGCGTTCGATGGCTACGAGGACGATGACGACGAGGCCCCGTCGGCGCCCTCGACCTACCTGCCCGACATGCGCATGGAGCCCTCTCGCATGCTGGAGCGCGAGGATACCGATCGCGACCAGCGCGAGCGCCTCTACGCCGCCCTGGAGGGGTTGGATCAGCGTAGTAAGACGATCCTGCGGGAGCGCTGGCTGAACGAGAAGAAGCAGACCCTGCACGAGCTGGCACAGCAATTCAACGTGTCCGCCGAGCGCATCCGCCAGATCGAGAAGAACGCCATGAAGAAGCTGCGGGTCCAGCTCGAGATCTGATCAGTCCCCGACCCTCTGCACCCGCTCAGGCCCGCCTCGCGCGGGCCTGAGCCTTTTTGGGGCCGATGAAGGCGGCATCTGGTGCCGGGGCCGTTACAATGCCCCCTCTGACCCTGAATCGCCCCCTCGCCCCGATGGCCATCCCGCTGAAGCCCATCCTGCTGCTCGCCCTCGTCGGCGTCGTCGGCGCGGGCTGGTGGTATGCCATGCGGCCCAAGCCAGTGGAGGTGCGGGTGCGTCCCGCCGAGATCGGCACCGTCGAGGCGGTCGTCGCCAACACCCGAGCCGGCACCGTCAAGGCCTGTCGGCGGGCCAAGCTGGCCCCCGGCATCGGTGGCCAGATCGAGCGTCTGGAGGTCCGGGCGGGGGACCGGGTGGCGGCGGGTCAGCTCCTGTTGGAGCTGTGGAACCGGGACCTGGAGGCCCAGGTGCTGCTTGCGCAACGGGAGGCCGAGGCCGGCGACGCCCGGGCTCGGGCCGCCTGCCTCAACGCGGACAACGCCGAGCGGGAGGCCGAGCGCCAGGTCAAGCTCAAGGAGCGCCGGATGGCCTCCGAGGAGGCGCTGGACCGGGCCCTGACCGCCGCCCAGGCGGGGCGGGCGGACTGCGAGGCGGCGCGGGCCACGGCCCGGGTCAGCTCTGCCCGGCTGAAGGTGGTGCAGGCGGAGCTGGAGCGCACCCGGCTCCTGGCCCCTTTCCCCGGGGTGATTGCCGAGGTCTCGGGGGAGCTCAACGAATATGTCACCCCCTCACCCCCCGGCATCCCCACGCCCCCCGCGGTGGACCTGATCGACGACAGTTGCTTCTACATCTCGGCCCCCATCGACGAGGTGGACGCCGCCCGGGTTCGGCTCGGACAGGCGGCCCGCATCAGCCTCGACGCCTTCGGCGAGCGCAGCCTCCAGGGGCAGGTGCGACGCATCGCCCCCTATGTGCTCGATGTGGAGAAGCAGGCCCGTACCGTGGAGGTGGAGGTCGAGATCCTGGACCCGCCCACCGATCCGCCCTTGCTCGCTGGCTACAGCGCCGACGTGGAGATCGTGATCGAGCAGCGGGAAGGGGTGCTGGGCATCCCTACCGCGGCGGTGCGGGTGGGTGAGCCGCCTAGCGTGCTGGTGTTGGACCGGGAGAGCGGCCTCATCGAGGCCCGGGAGATCGCCACCGGCATCTCCAATTGGGAGCGCACCCAGGTGACAGAGGGCCTCGAGGCCGGCGACCAGGTGATCCTGTCGATCGACCGGGAGGGTGTGAAGGAGGGGGCCCGGGCGGTGGCCGAGGGCCCCGGGTCTTGATCGAGCTCGTGGGGCTCTCGCGGACCTTTCAGGTCGGCGATCAGCCGGTGCACGCCCTGCAGGACCTGACCCTGAGTCTGGTGGCGGGCGAGTACGTGGCCGTCATGGGGCCCTCTGGATCGGGCAAGAGCACCCTGCTCAATATCCTAGGGCTTCTGGACCGGCCCGATGCAGGCTGCTACCGGCTCGACGGCCTGGAGACCACCACCCTCAAGGAGGAGGCCAGGGCCCGGCTGCGCCGGGAGCGCATCGGGTTCGTCTTCCAGTCCTTTCACCTGATCCCCCGGCTCACCGCCTTCGAGAATGTCGAGCTACCCCTGGTCCTGGCCGGCATCGCCCCCGGGGAGCGCCGGCCCCGGGTGACGGCTATGCTGGAGGCGGTGGGTCTCACCGCGAGGGCGCATCACCGCCCGGACCAGCTCTCGGGGGGCCAGCGCCAGCGGGTGGCCATCGCCCGCGCCACTGTCATGGAGCCGAGCCTGATCCTGGCGGACGAGCCCACCGGCAACCTCGACCAGGCCTCCGGCGAGGAGGTGATCCGTACCCTGGAGGGGCTCAATGCCCGGGGCCTGACCCTGGTGGTGGTCACCCACGACCCCGCCATCTCGGGTCGGGCGCGACGGCGCATCCGCATGGCCGACGGGGCCTTGGTGGCCGATGAGGCGGGCCCCTAGGGTGCGGTGAGCGGTCGCGAACCGCACCATCGATGGCAGTGCTCGGTGCGGTTCGTTCCTCACCACACCCTAGGTTGCGCGACGCCGAGGTAGGAGAACAGCTTCCATGCCAGCCATCCTTGGGGCCATCCAGGCCGATATCACCACCCTGAAGGTGGACGCCATCGTCAACGCCGCCAACTCCAGTCTCCTGGGCGGGGGCGGGGTGGATGGCGCCATCCACCGGGCGGCGGGTCCTGAGCTCCTCGCCGAGTGCCGCACGCTCGGCGGCTGTCCCACGGGGGAGGCCAAGATCACCGGGGGCTACCGGCTCCCGGCCCGATTCGTCATCCACACGGTGGGCCCTGTCTGGCACGGGGGCGGCCGAGGGGAGGCCGGACTCCTCGCCTCGTGCTACCGCCGCTCCCTCGAGGTGGCCGCCGAGCGCGGTCTTGGCTCCATCGCCTTCCCCGGGATCAGCACCGGGGTCTACGGATACCCGGTGGAGCTGGCGGCGGCGGTCGCCGTGGAGCAGGTCCGCTGCACCCTCCCCAGCCTCCCGGTGATCGAGGAGGTGACGTTCTGCTGCTTCTCGGCGGCGGATCTCGCCGTCTACCGGCGCCTTCTGGGGTCTAGCGGGGACGATTAAGGGCCGGGGACTGCGCCATGCGGCTTGCCGACACCCTTCAAAGCGCCGCCGGGGCCCTGGTCTCCCACCCCAGCCGTAGCTGGCTGACGCTGCTCGCCATGGCGCTGGGCACCGCCGCCGTGGTGCTGCTGTCCGCCCTGGGGGAGGGCGCGCGACGCTATGTCCTGGACGAGTTCACGAGCCTGGGCACCCACCTGCTGATCGTCTTCCCCGGACGCAACGAGACCACCGGCGGGCCACCACCGCTCCTGGGGGAGACCCCCCGCGACCTGACCCTGGCGGACGCCCTGGCCCTGCTCCGATCCCACCGGATTGAGCGCATCGCGCCGCTCTCCGTCGGCTCGGCCCCCGTCTCGGCGGGCAGTCTTTCCAGGGAGGTCAATGTCCTGGGCTCCACCAGCGACTTCCTCGAGGTCCGCCACCTGGAGCTGGCGGCGGGTCGCTTCCTGCCCGCGGGGGACCCCGAGCGGGCGACCCCCGTCGCCGTGCTCGGGGAGACCCTGGCCCGGGAACTCTTCGGCAACGCCAATCCGGTGGGTCGGGTGGTGCGCATCGGTGACCGGCGCTTCCGGGTCATCGGGCTCCTGGCCGGGGGCGGGGTCTCCCTGGGGGACAACCTGGCGGACCTGGCCCTGATCCCGGTGGCCTCCGCCCAGGCCCTGTTCGACAACCCGGGCCTGTTCCGCATCCTGGTCCAGGCCACGGGTAGGGACGCCCTGGAGGCGGCCGCGGAGGATATCCGCACCATCATCCGGGCCCGCCATGAGGGGGAGGACGACATCACCGTCATCACCCAGGACGCCATGCTCTCCACCTTCGATCGCATCCTGGGGGCGCTCACCCTGGCGGTGGCCGGTATCGCGGCCATCAGCCTCACGGTGGCGGGGGTCCTGATCATGAACGTCATGTTGGTGGCGGTGTCCCAGCGCACCGCCGAGGTGGGGCTGCTCAAGGCCCTGGGGGCCCGGGAGTCCCAGGTGCTGGGGCTCTTCCTCACCGAGGCCCTGCTGCTCGCCGGCGCCGGGACCCTCGCGGGCGTGGCCCTGGCCTACGGCGGGCTCTGGGTCGTCAACACCCAGCTCGAGGCCTTCAAGCTGGTGGCCCCGGCCTGGGCCCCCCTGGCCGCGGCCGGCGTCTCGCTGGGCGCCGGGCTCCTGTTCGGAATCCTGCCCGCGCGACGCGCGGCGCGCCTAGACCCGGTCGCCGCCCTCGCCGGCCGATGAGGGGTATGGGTCCGCGAATGAACGCAAATGAACGCGAATAAAGATGTTGTTTGTCAGTCCAGGATCGAACGATTCCAGTCTTTCCGTAGGTCGGAC
>JBLMWY010000370.1:0-4050 GCA_050257475.1 Bdellovibrio bacteriovorus | reverse complement strand
CCCCTGGGAGACTCGTCAGGAAGAGCAGCCAGGCGATGTTGGGAGGCGTCATAGGAAACATACGCTACTGTAGTGAAGCGTATGTTACAAGGACCTTCACTCGGCCCGGTTTGGGGGCCGCGGGCGGGTACACCGGGAGGACCTTAATCCTCATCGGCGGGTCGATGTGGTGGAGCCACTGCAGGGGGCCGCAACCCCGCCGTGCCCTAGGTCCCGATCCCGTACTTCTTGAGCTTGCGCCACAGGGAGACCCGGTCGATCCCCAGGATCTCCGCCGCCCGGGTGCGGTTGCCGCCGGTCTGGCCGAGGACCCAGCGGATATAGTCCCCCTCCTGGGCCTCCAGGGTCGGCAGTCGGCCCGGCTGCCACCGGTAGCTGTGCACCCGTAGCTCCCGCAGGTCCTCCGGGAGCTGCTCGGGGCCGAGTCGGCTGCCGGTCGCCAGGGCCACGCCACGCTCGATCAGATTGGCGAGCTCCCGCACGTTCCCGGGAAAGTCATAGGCGGTGAGGAGCGCCATGGCCTCCGGCGTGATCTCCTCCACCGGCTTGCCCATGGCGGCGGCCGCCTTCTTCAGGAAGAAGTGGGCGAGCAGGGGGACGTCGCCCCGGCGCTCCGCGAGGGGCGGGAGGCGTAGGCCCATGACGTTCAGGCGGTAGTAGAGGTCCTGGCGGAAGCGCCCGCTGGCCACCGCCTCGGGCAGGTCCCGATTGGTGGCGGCGATGAAGCGCACGTCTACCTTGCGGGGGTGGCTGCTGCCCAGGCGCTGGACCTCCCCCTCCTGGATCACTCTCAGGAGCTTCACCTGCATCCCGAGCGACATCTCGGTGACCTCGTCGAGGAACAGGGTGCCCCCATCCGCCGCCTCCACCAGCCCGGCCCGGGCCTCGTTGGCCCCGGTGTAGGCCCCCTTCTCGTGGCCGAAGAGCTCGTTGATCAGGAGCTCCTCGCTCAGCGCCCCGCAGTTGACCGCCAGGAAGGGGCCGCTGGCGCGCCCGCTGTGGCGGTGCAGGTAACGGGCGAGGAGCTCCTTGCCGGTGCCGCTCGCGCCGCTGATGATGACGTTGCAGCCGGTGGGTGCGATCTGGCGGGCCGTGTCGAGCAGCTTGGAGAGGGCCGGGTCCCGGGTGAGGGGCCGGTCGGGGTCTGACTGGGTGGCGAGCCGCTCGCGCAGGGCCCGGTTCTCCCGCCGCAGCCGGGTCAGCTCCAGGGCTTCCCGCACCAGGTGCCGGACCTCGTCCAGGCGGAAGGGCTTCTCGATGAAATGGAAGGCCCCCTCACGCATGGCGTCCACCGCCGAGGCAACGGTGGCATGGCCGGTGATGACGATGACCGGCGTGTCCGGGCGGCGCTCCCGGCAGTGGCGGAGCACCGCGAAGCCGTCCACCTGCTCCATGCGCAGATCCGTCAGCACCAGGTCGAGCTCCTGCTGGTCGATGGCCTTGATGGCCGCCGCCCCGCTCTGGACCCCTTCCACCGCGTAGCCCTCGCCCCGCAGCACGTGCAACAGGTTCTTGAGCGCCACGCGCTCATCGTCCACCACGAGGATCCGCGCCTGGGGCTCGCCCAGGCCGGTGTTGTCATCAGCCATGGTCTGGCGCCTCGTCCGGCAGGGCCACCAGGAAGCGGGTCCCGGAGCCGGGAATCCCCTCCACCGCGATGCAGCCGCCGTGCTGGTGCACGATCTCCTGGCTCACGTAGAGCCCGAGGCCGGATCCATGACCCACGTCCTTGGTGGTGAAGAAGGGGTCGAAGACCCGCGGCAGGACCGACTCCGGGATGCCGGGGCCGTCGTCCTCCACCGTGATCAGCACCAGGGTGCCGGCGTGGGCCTGCGGCGTCTCGGAGCGGCCGCAGACGCTGTGCCCCGGGGGCCTGAAGTCCGCGGCCGCCAGGCGTTGCGCGCGCACCCACACCCGCACGGCACATCCCGGGTCCGAGTCCAGGGCGTTGCGGATCAGATTCACCAGGACCTGCTGCAGGCGCTGGGGATCGGCCGAGACCTGGAGGTCCTCGGGGACCTCCACCTGGATCTGGCCCCCAGGCGCCCGCCGGCCCACCAGCCGAAGGGTCTGCTTCACCAGGGGCGCGAGCCCTAGGGACTGCTTGCGAAAGGCCCCCTCGCGGCTGAAGTCGAGCAGGGTGCGCACGATCGCGCGGGCCCGCTCGGTCTCGTCGTCGATCTGCTCCAGCCACTCCTGAAGCTCGGCCCGCAGCGCCGCCCGGTGCGGGCGCTCCAGCTCCTCCATCAGGATCTGACAGGTGCTGGAGACGTTGGAGAGCGGGTTGTTCAGCTCGTGGGCAACGCCGGAGACCAGGGTGCCCAGGGAGGCGAGCTTCTCGGACTGGACCAGGTGGCGGCGCCGAGCTTCGAGTTCCGTCAGCATGTGATTGACCGCCTGGGTCACGGCCAGGATCTCCCCGTCCTGGGAGACGGGGGTGACCTGGTCGTAGCGGCCCTCGGCGATGGCGCCGAGCCGATCCACCAGCAGGCCCAGGGGGCGGGTGGTACGGCTCGCCAGCCACTGCGCGATCAGGATCGCGAGCAGGACCACCAGGCCCACGGTGCCGAGCAGGGCGGTCCGGGACCGGTCGATGGCCTGCTGGAGCCCGGCATGTTGCGCCTGGGCGATGGCCTCGGCGCCTTCGACAAGCCGCCGCCCGGCCTGGCGCACCGCCAGGGCACGGGCGTCGTCCTCGGGCAGAGGAGAGGCCCCGGTCTGCTCGGCCAGGGTTCGCAGATAGGTGGCGAGGTCCGCGTCCAGCCGGTCCAGGTCGGAGGTCGCCCCGAGGTGGGTCAGCCCCGGGCGGGCTTCCGTGATCAGGTCGCGGGCCTGCTCGCCGAAGGCGCGGACCTCCGCGAGGGTGCCCTCCCCGCCGTAGAGAAGCCAGTTCTTTTCATAGCGGCGGATCTCCAGCACGGCGTCGAGCAGCCGGGAGGCGGCTAGGTCCGGCTCCATGTGACGCTCCAGGTAGGTGAGGTCGCTGTAGGCGAGCAGGGCGACGCCGGCGAGGGCGGCGGCGAAGGCGTAATAGCCCGAGCGGATCTTGCGCTGGATGCTGGGCATGGGCCTAAGTCTGAGTCAGAGTCTGGCGACGAGCCGTTTCAGATTGCAACGGTGAGTTGCGCAAGTGTAACGCCGAACCGCAGGTCCCGCCCAGCACGGCGTCCCGGCCGGCCGGTGTGGTCTCTGTTGCGAGAGTGAAACGTCGGGGTGTCGCCCGGCGATGGCGTGGGGCCTGGGCCATTCAGTGAGTTAGGCCCCAATCGCTGATTGGCACGGGGGCTGCTCTATGGGTTGTCGAGTCATCGATAGCCGAGGGACATCCCATGACCAACAAGCGCCGACCACGCGGCTTGCTCGCCCACATCGATCAGGCGATGCAGGGGCTCACCCATGCCCATCTTGGCGATTATCTACCCGACCAGGACAAGCGGGCGGCCCTTGGGGTCGCGGAGCCAGTGCGCTTGTCCATCGTCCTGCCGGCCGGGGAAACGCTCAGGGCACCGCGCCGGGTCGCCTTGGCCGTCCAGGGGCAGGTCAAGGCGGGGGCCCTGCGCTACGCGCGCAGCGCCTGTGAACGCATGGACGCGGACCTGGACGTGCTCACCGATCTGAGCGAGGGCCAGCTCCAGGCCGCCATCGAGCCCCAGGCGCAGCCCCTCGCGGCGGGCCATCGCCTGGAGATCGTGCGCCTGGGTCGGGACCTGCTCACCGGCATCCTCGACTATGCCCGCGGGCGGCGGGGGCTCCTGTTCGTAGTGGTGAGCGCCGATGACGCCGTGGCCGAGCGTCTCATCGCGGGCTCCTCCGACCGCCGCCACCTCGAGGTCCCTTGGGTGGTGGTCACCGGGGCCGAGACTGGCTGATCCGTCGGATGGCGGTCAGGGCTCCTGGGGGCAGCGGCACCCCCGCCAGGTCGTCCCGACTTGCGCCATCCGGCTCAGATCCCTCGGGCCGAGGTCTCCTAACCCCCGTGCCGGGCCACCGGCGCCGATCGGCGCCTGGGGTCCGCGCGACCCGCTTCAATTCACATCCGATGAGGTATCA
>JBLMWY010000369.1:0-3916 GCA_050257475.1 Bdellovibrio bacteriovorus | reverse complement strand
AGGCCGGGCCGGCCCCGCGCCCGATCGAGCCCGATCGCGATCAGCAGCGGGGCGCACCAGCTCAGCGGCCAGATCCAGTCGGGCCACGCCGCCGCCCCGGCCAGCCCCAGGCCGGCCAACCCCAGCAAAGGCGCCGGCGAGTGGCGCCGGCCCCGGGCGGGTTCCCTCGCGGCATTGTCGTCCCCCAGGGGCCGCGCCTGGCTCCAACCATCGAGCAGGGGCCGCCACGCGGCGAGCCATTGGCGCAGCACCAGGAGGGCGGGGAGCAGGGTCGCGTAGCCCAGGGTGCGCACCAGCACGAAGGGGATGACCGACTCGGCGTCAGACCCGGGGTAGACCCAGAGCTGAAGGAAGAGGTTCAGCCAATGGAAGAGCCAACCCAGCAGGGCCGAGACCGGGAACAGCAGCAGGAAGAAGCCCGGCCGCTTGGTCACCAGGCTGGTGCCGGTGCGCCGCTCCGTGTGTCCGGCAAGGACAAGGGTGAGGCCCAGGATCAGCGCGGGCAGGGAGGGCCCCGTCAGGTCGGCGAGGACGAGCGCCAGGGCGGCCCCCAGGAGCAGTCCGCCCCAGACGAGCAGCCGCAGCGCCCGCAGCGGGCTCGCGGGGTTGGCCCTATCGGGAGCGGTCTCGCTGGGGCGCCGACCCGCGGTTGGCCGCGGGCGGGCGCGCCACAGGGCGGCCAGGACGGTGCCCGCCGCGGCGGCTGCGGCCAGCGCCAGCAGGGCGCCATCGGGGGGCAGCGGATCCCAGGCCCGGTGGGCGAGGGGGAAGGCGATCAGCTCACCCAGGGGAAGGCCGGCGAGCAGGGCCCCGGCTGGCGGCAGCAGGAGCATCGCCGAGGCCAGGACCAGCAGCGGCAGCAGGGAGACGATCAGTGGGGACCCGGCGCCGCGGTCCCGCCTGGGCTCGCCGGCGGGCACCTGGGCTTAAGGCCGCACGTGGTCGATGGTGACGGAGACGGCCGCTGTGTCCGCCGACCCGATGGGGTCGGTCTGGCCCTCGAGGTCCCCTGACTGAGGCATCGCCTGTCCGGTCTTGGAGATGCGGGCCCCTACCACGACCTGGGGGAAGGCGGACAGGCGCATGGCCGGCATCATGGCCATGCTGTCGTCCAAGGTCACGGTGACGGGTAGGTCCGATACCCTGAAGCGTTGGACCGCGAGGGGCATGGGTGGCCCAGAGGCGGCACGGGCGTAGACGAACAGGGCATCCTCGGGTGCGGCTTGGGCCGCCAGGCCGGGGTCCAGGCTGACCGCCACCTGGATGGCCGCGCCGCCGGCGGCCTGAGCGGGCGGCGCCGCGGCCGGTGCTTCGGGTGCGGCGCCTGCCGTCGGGGGCGAGGGCGCGACGGGGGTAGACGGCGTCGTCTGGGCGAGCGGGGCGACCGGGGCCTCGGCCCCGGGCAGGCCCCCACGGGTCCGCGCCACGGCGATCATCTGGCGCATCTGCTGCGCCTCCTCACCGGCGGGGTCCATCTGACTGACCAGGTCTTCCCAGGTCCCGATCGCGTCGGTGAAACGCCCCTGCTGGAAAGCCAGCATGCCGTTGAGCCAGCGGGCGCTGGGGTTGCCGGGCTCCTTGGCGAGGACGCGGCCGATCAGCTCGGCCGGGCGGCCCTCGAGCCGGTTGCCGCTGCTGGCGGCGAGGATCTCGGCGTAGGCGAGCAGCACGGCCGGCTCCTCGGGCGCGAGCTTGTAGGCGCGCTCGATGGCCTGCTGGGCCTGGGCCGGCTGGCGGATGGCGAAATAGGTACGGCCAAGCATCAACCAGCCGTCCACATTCTCGGGGTTCTTCTCCATGCGCTCGGCCAGCCCTTGGACCAGTACCTCCAGGGGGGCCGCCCCCTCGCCCGAGCCCGCCCCCGCGTGGGGTCGGGGTGCACCGGCCATGGCCTCGATGGTCGGGATGATGTCCTTTTCGCCGAGCCGCAGGTAGGCCATCACCGAGCCCGCCGACACCAGGACCACCAGGGCCAGCGCCAGGAGCGGATAGCGGGAGCCCCTGTCGCCCGCGCCAGCCGAGCGGCCCCCGTCCTGGGTCCCATCCAGGTCATAGATGAGCTCACGCTCCAGATCCCGGCGGGCGGCCTCATACTGTCCCTGGTCCAGAAAGCCGGAGGCCAGGTCCGCGTCCAGCTCGGACAGTCGCTGGCGGAACACCTCCAGATTCAGCTCGTCCTGCCCGGGGGCGTCACCGGCGGGGGAGCGTCTGAGCAGGGGCAGGGCGACGAAGAGCGACGCCAGGCCCAGGAGCCCGGCGGCTAAGATCCAGAAGATAGTCATGAGGCTCGGTCTTGGGCGTCGCCGGGGGTGGCCGCCGGCTGATGGAGGAGTTGTTCGATGCGGGCGCGCTCGGCGCCGCTGAGGTCGGGCTCGGGCTCGCCCTTTTTACGCTGCAGGGCGCGCAGCAGCAGGAAACCGCCGACCCCGACAAGCAGGAAGGGCCCGAACCACAGGAGGTAGGTCGAGGGCTTGATGGGCGGCTGATAGAGGACGAAGTCCCCGTAGCGGGCCACCAGGAACTCGATGATCTCGTCCTTGCTCTTACCCTCCTGCATCATGCGGTAGACCTCCTCCCGGAGGTCCTGGGCCAGATCCGCCTGGGACCCGGCCAGGGATTCATTTTGGCACACCAGACAGCGGAGCTTGCCGATGAGGTCGCGAAACTGCTGCTCTTGGGCCGGGCTCTCGAACTGGAACTCCTCCAGGGTGTAGGCCCCGGCGGCCCCCCAGGCCAGCAGGGCACCGGTGACGAGGGCGCGGAATGTTCGGTTGATACGCATAGGGCGGAAGGCTCCTCTCGTCCTCTCGGTTGGTCAGCCCTTGGTCCGATACTGCTCGAGCACCGGGAGTATTTCCTCCTCCCAGACCCGCCGATCGATGGGGCCAATGCGCTTGTGACGGATGATGCCCTCGGCGTCCACCACGAAGGTCTCCGGGGCGCCGTAGACGCCCCAGTCGATCCCCACCTTGTTGTCGGGGTCGAAGACGCTGAGCCGGTAGGGATTGCCATAGCGGCGCAGCATCTCGAGTGCGGCGGGGCGCTCGTCCTTCCAGTTGAATCCGATCATCTGGACGTCGGAGTCCCGGGCGATGCGGATCAGCTCGGCGTGCTCCTGACGGCACGAGGGGCACCAGGAGGCCCAGACGTTCACCAGGGACATGCGCCCCTTGAGGATATCGGAGCTGATGGTTTTGCCCGGCTCCAGCAGGGATTCGAGCTCGAAGCTCGGCACCGGCTTGCCCACCAGGGGGGAGGGCACCTTCTTGGGGTCGAGGCCGAGCCCGTAGTAGAGGAGCCCCGCGAGGGCGATGAAGAGCCCCAGGGGCACCAGATAGCTGGTCTTGGATCTGGCCATGGCGTGGTTCCTTTGGGTGGGGTCAGACTGAGTCCGGCGGGTCTCAGGCCCGCGCCAGGCCGCCGCCCGCCGGGACCTTGACCGCCTTGCGCGCCGTGCGGTAGCGGCCATCGCTCACCGCCAGGATGCCGCCCAGGGCCATCAGGATGCCACCGAGCCAGATCCAGCGTACATAGGGCTTGTAGTAGATGCGCACCGCCCAGTCCCCCGCGCCGCCCACCGGCTCCCCGAGCGAGACATAGAGGTCCCGCAGGAAGCCGGGATCGATCCCCGCCTCCGTCATGGGCATGCCGCCCGCGAGATAAGAGCGCTTCTCCGGGTGCAGCACGTCGATCTGGCGTTCGCCCTTGAAGATGACGAACTCACCGCGCTGGGCCCGGTAGTTGGGTCCGTCATGGGGCTGGGCGCCGTTGAACTGGAAGCGGTAGCCGGCGACCTCGTGCACATCGCCCGGGGACATCCGCAGGTCGGTCTCGGTGCCGAAGTTGGAGACCATGGTGGCCCCGACGATGAAGGTCGCGACCCCGATGTGGGCCAGCCACATGCCGTAGTAGCTGC
>JBLMWY010000368.1:0-6281 GCA_050257475.1 Bdellovibrio bacteriovorus | reverse complement strand
GCCGAGGCGACGCCCGAGGCCAAGCTCAAGCTGATCCGCCAGTACCAGGCCGAAGGCCGCCTGGTCGCCATGACCGGCGACGGCACCAACGACGCTCCGGCCCTGGCCCAGGCCGATGTCGCGGTGGCCATGAACACCGGCACCCAGGCGGCCAAGGAGGCGGGCAACATGGTGGACCTCGACTCCAACCCCACCAAGCTGATCGAGGTGGTGGAGACCGGCAAGCAGATGCTGATGACCCGCGGCTCGCTCACCACCTTCAGCATGGCCAACGACGTGGCGAAGTACTTCGCCATCATCCCGGCCGCCTTCGCCACCACCTACCCGGCCCTAAACGCCTTCAACCTGATGCAGCTCGCCACACCCGCCAGCGCCATCCTCTCGGCGGTGATCTTCAATGCACTCATCATCGTCGCCCTCATCCCGCTGGCCCTGAAGGGCGTGAGGTACCGGCCCCTCGGGGCGGCGGCCCTGCTGCAGCGCAACCTATGGGTCTATGGCGTGGGCGGTCTCATTGTCCCATTCATCGGCATCAAGGCCATCGACCTGTCCCTGGTCGGACTCAACCTCGCCTGAGGAGCCCATCATGATCAAGGAGATCAGACCCGCACTCGTCCTGTTCGTCCTGCTGACCCTGCTCACGGGCGCTGCATACCCCCTGCTGGTCACCGGCACCGCCCAGATCCTCTTCCCAGGGCGCGCCAACGACAGCCTGATCGAAAGGGACGGAAAGCGGTTGGGGTCGGAGTTGATCGGCCAACCCTTTTCAGACCCCAGGTATTTCTGGGGCCGGCCCTCGGCCACGGCGCCGGTGCCCTATAACGCCGGGGCCTCGGCCGGCGCTAACCTAGGGCCAACCAATCCAGCCCTGGAGGAGGCGGTCAAGGGCCGCATCGCGGCGCTCAAGGCCGCCGATCCGGACAACCGGACGCCGATCCCCGTTGACCTGGTCACCACCTCGGCCAGTGGCCTGGACCCCCACATCAGCCCGGCCGCGGCCGAGTATCAGATCGGCCGCATCGCTCGGGTGCGCGCCCTGGACACCGGCGCGGTGCGGGACCTGGTGGCGCAGCACACGCGGGGCCGCCAACTCGGGGTGCTGGGCGAGCCCAGGGTCAACGTGCTCACGCTGAACCTGGCCCTCGATCGCCTCGCCGAAGCTCACTGAGGTGGCTGACAGGAATCGCGATAGGGCCCAGGGGGGCCTGGCCCGGCCGTAGGCCTGTTGTGTGCCAAGGCTTATAGCGCCAGCCGTTGTGGGTTGGCGCCGGATGGCTTGGAGGATGGACGCGCGCTTTAGGCGGCCGGCGCTTGGGCCTCAGGCTCAAAGACAGCAGCCCGCGTCATAGACACCCCACCGGCACCCCCACGAGCATCTCATCGAGCATCCGCGGTCGCTCGTCGTTGTTGAGGACGATGCCGTAGGGGCAGTCACGCTCTTCGACGAAATCCCGGATGGCCCGCAGGGAGCGGCTGTCCGTATGCTGGGTGTACTTGATCTCGATGGGTATCAGGCCGAGCTCGCCTTCCAGAACCAGGTCCACCTCGGCGCCCGCCGCGGTGCGGTAATAGGAGGCCTGGAAGGCCGTCCCCTGGGCGTTGAGACCCCGCAGCACGGTCTCGATCACCGTGCCTTCCCAGGAAGGGCCCAGGGCGGGATGGGCGCGGAGTTCCTGGATCAATGAGACGCCGTGGCGATACCTACCTTGCAGTCTCAAATGGCCGCTTTCAAGATGCAAGGTGAAAGCCCGAGACGAGGTGGACCGGGCCATCCGCCATCGCGCAGCGAACACACGATTTCCGTCACCTTGCGGTTCGATCTTTACAGAATCTTGAGCCGTCAGGCTTTAAATTGACGCCCTTCCTTTCATCAGAGGTCGGCCGCTTGAGGCCGAGACCGCGCTGGCCCCATGGCTACCGACGATTACCGCCCGGACCCCGACGCCCTGCTGGCTTTAATCGAGGCCCGGGCCGAGAGCGCCGCGCGCGGCCGGCTCAAGGTCTTCTTCGGCGCCTGCCCCGGGGTCGGCAAGACCTACGCCATGCTGAGCGCGGCCAGGGGGGCCCAGGCGCAGGGGGTGGATGTCTTGGTGGGGGTGGCCGAGACCCACGGCCGCGCCGAGACTCAGCAACTGCTGGAGGGGCTGCCGGTCCTGCCGCTAAAGACGCTCAACTACCGTGGCCGGGAGCTCCAGGAGCTCGATCTGGACGGCGCCCTGGCCCGCAAGCCGGCCCTGATCCTGGTGGACGAGCTGGCCCACTCCAACGCCCCCGGGTCCCGGCACCCCAAGCGCTTTCAGGACGTCGAGGAGCTGCTCGCGGCCGGCATCGATGTGTGGACCACCGTCAACGTCCAGCACCTGGAGAGCCTGAACGACATCGTCGGCGGCATCACGGGTATCCAGGTGCGCGAGACCCTGCCCGATCGGGTCTTCGATCTCGCCGACGAGGTCGTGCTGGTGGATCTGACCCCGGACGAGCTCCTGCAGCGTCTCAGCGAGGGCAAGGTCTATATCCCCCAGCAGGCTCGGCGGGCGGTCCACAGCTTCTTCCGCAAGGGTAACCTGATCGCCCTGCGAGAGCTCTCCCTGCGCCGCACGGCGGACCGGGTGGACGCCCAGATGCGGGAGTACCGCAGCGACCAGGCCATCCAGACGCCGTGGCAGGCCAAGGAACGGCTTCTGGTATGCGTCGGTCCCGGCGCCGGTGGGGACCGGCTGGTGCGCGCGGCGGCCCGGCTCGCCGGGAGTCTGCATGCCGACTGGATCGCCGTTTATGTGGAGACGCCGCGCCTGCAGCGCCTGTCGGCGACCAACCGGGACAAGATCCTCAAGACCCTTGCGCTGGCGCGGGAGCTCGGCGCGGAGACCGCTACCCTGGCTGGCCAGGAGGAGGCGGAGATCCTGCTCGCGTATGCGCGCAGCCGCAACTGCTCCAAGCTGGTGGTGGGCAAGAGCCTGCGCACCGGACTCGCGCGCCTGCTGCACAGCCCCCTGGCGGATCGGCTCTCGGCACTGGCCGAGGACCTGGACGTCTATGTGGTAGCCCATGGGGCCGAGGCCCCACCCAGCGACAAGGAGCTCGCGGCCCCCTTGTCGCTGGACGTGGAGCCCAGCGCTAAGAACCGGTGGCCGGGGTACCTCTGGGCCGCCCTGGTCTGCGCCGTCACCACGGCCCTCGCCTGGGCCTCGCTGCCGTGGTTCGACCTGGCGAACATCATCATGCTCTATCTGGTCGGCGTCGTCCTGGTCGCTGGCTGGCTGGGGCGCGGCCCGGCCATCCTGGGGTCCTTCCTCTCGGTGCTAGCGTTCGATGTGTTCTTCGTGCCGCCCAGCTTCTCCCTCAGCGTGGAGGATTCCCGCCATCTGCTCACCTTCGCCATCATGCTGGCGGTGGCCCTGACCATCAGCAACGTGGCCGCCGGCATGCGCTACCAGGCGCGGGTTGCCCTGTATCGGGAGCGGCGCACGCGCGCCCTCAACGAGCTGGGCCGCGAGCTGGCGGGGGCCCTGATGGTGGAGCAGATCCTGGAAGCGGCCCAACGCCACCTGGAGGGCGTCTTTCAGTCGAAGGCCTGCATCCTACTGCCGGACGCGGAGGAGAAGGTCGGCTGCCGGCCGGCCGCGCAGGGGCTGCCACTGGACTCGGCCATCGCCCAGTGGGTCTACGACCATCAGCAGCCAGCGGGGCTGGGTACCCAGACCCTGGCCGGCGCCCCTATGCACTACCGTCCGCTCAAGGCCCCCATGCGCACTCGGGGCGTTTTGGCCCTGCTGCCGAGTCAGCGGCGGCTCATCTTCCTGCCCGAGCAGGCGCGCCTGCTGGAAACCATGGCGGGCCAGATCGCGCTGGCCCTGGAGCGGGTGCACTATGTGGAGGTGGCCCAGGACGCCCTGGTGCGGATGGAATCGGAGCGGATGCGTAACAGCCTCCTCGCCGCCCTGTCCCACGACCTGCGTACGCCGCTCACCGTGCTGGCGGGGCTTGCCGACTCCCTGGAGCTGGCCGGTCCGCCCCTGCCCCCCGCCCAGGCCGAGATCGCCCGGACCATCCGCGGCGAGGCCCTGCGCACCAGCGTCCTGGTGAGCAACCTGCTGGAGATGGCGCGCCTGCAGCAGGGCAACGTGCGGCTCAAGCGGGAATGGCAGACCCTGGAGGAGGTGTTGGGCTCGGCCCTGCAGACCCTGGCCGGCCCCTTGGCACGGCATGAGGTCCATGTGGACCTTCCAGCGAACCTTCCGCTCTTGGAGATCGACACGGCCCTCATGGAACGGGTCTTCTGTAACCTGTTGGAGAACGCGGCCAAGTACACGCCCATCGGCAGCCGCATCGAGGTCGCCGCCCGGCTCGATCGGGACAGGGTCACCATCTCGGTGTCGGACACGGGTCCCGGGTTGCCCCTCGGGCGGGAGGAGGCTCTGTTCGACACCTTTACCCGGGGTGAGGAGGAGTCACCGGTCTCCGGTGTGGGCCTGGGCCTTGCCATCGTGCGTGCCATCGTCCACGCCCACAAGGGGACGGTCAGGGGTGAGAACCGCCCGGAGGGCGGTGCTCGGTTCGTCATCAGCCTACCGGTGGGTGAGCCACCGACCGTTCCCGGGGAGGTCTGATGGAGGAACACCAGGGTCCGCCTCCCTTGGTGCTGGTCGTCGAGGACGAGCCCCAGATCCGCCGCTTCGTCCGCGTGGCCCTGGAGTCCGAGGGGTGCGGGGTGGCGGAGGCCGCGACCGGCGAGCGGGGTCTGGTGGAGGCGGGGACCCGCAAGCCCCACCTGGTGATTCTGGATCTGGGACTGCCGGACCGCGACGGTGTGGATCTGGTGCGCGACCTGCGCGCCTGGTCGTCCGTCCCCATCCTGATCCTGTCGGCTCGCGTGGATGAGTCCGACAAGGTGGAGGCTCTGGACGCAGGAGCCGACGACTACCTGACCAAGCCCTTCGGCCTGCCTGAGCTGCTGGCGCGGGTGCGGGCCCTGTTGCGCCGGGTACGCCTGGGTGCTGGGGAGGAACCTCTGCTGGTCTTCGGGAAGGTCAGCGTGGACCTCGCCCGCCGTCTGGTTACCCGGGCGGGCGAGCCGGTCCACCTGACCCCCATCGAGTACCGCCTGCTCGCCCTGCTGGTCGCCAACGCCGGTCGGGTCCTCACCCATCGGCAGATCCTGCGCGAGGTCTGGGGGCCAAGCCACGTGGGGGACACCCACTACCTGCGCGTCTATATGACGGGACTGCGCCGCAAGCTGGAGGCGAATCCGAACCTGCCCAGGCATATCCGCACCGAATCGGGGGTGGGTTACCGACTGGAGCTTGGGGACTGATCCCCGGGGGGCGTTACGGCTTTTACGCGGCCGGAGGGCAGCGATGCCCATCCCAAGGATCCCGAGCGGTCCTGCTGCCCTGACCTCCGGCGCTGGGCCGCCTCCCGGTCTAAGGGGCATCGCCTCGATGATCGTGGCATCGTCCCGTGCGAGTCACCCGACCTCGCCTTGTCCGCTGACGACTTGGGGTCGGCCAGATTAGTCCCTTAACTCTGAAATCTTGAACAAACAGGCCAAGACTTCATAGCGCGTTGCGGACCAGGGTCGGTTGCACGAAGTACTCGCGGATCACCAAGGCGGTGACCAGGACGCGTTGGCTGAGCTTGGTGAGGTAGTCCTTGTAGCGGTTGGCCACCTTCTTGATCAGTCCGTGGGTACGCAGGCGCTTCAAGAGGTAGGAGGCCCGCCCGGGTGAGAGGTCTTTGAGGTGAGTGCGCAGATCGCCGGCGCGAAAGCCGGAGATGGCCCACGCGCCGCGCCCGAGGGCGAGGAAGAGCCGGTAGTCGGGGTCGAGGAAGAGGTTGAAGCCACGGAAGGAGCGGCCCTGGGCCTTGGCCGGGCCGGCCATCTTGGCGATCGCTTTCTCGCCGGCGTTGGGGTTATCGAGACAGGCCATGAAGGCCAGGTACCGGGTGTTGGCGGCCTGCATGAGGACGCGCAGGGCCTGGAGGCTGTAGATGCTCTTGCGCAGGGCAGCAAGCTTGAAGACGCGCTGGCCGTTGCGCTGTTCCACGCTGCGGTGGTGCTTGAAGAAGGAGACATCGTTGGCGGTGCACTCGACCCGGGCGATCAGCCCGGCCCAAGGCACAGAGCTTGAGGCTGGCGGGACCCATGTGATGGCGGATGCGGGTACCTTGGATGCGGGTGGAGAAATCGTTGCCCAGCTCACCCTGGACGTGGCCGCTGAGCCGGTGGCCGAGGAACATCGCCACATGCTCGGCGCGGATGACGTGCACGGCGGTGCGCA
>JBLMWY010000367.1:0-17194 GCA_050257475.1 Bdellovibrio bacteriovorus | reverse complement strand
ATTTGACTGGGGGCCAGTAACGGTGCGCCTCAGGTGCGCTTGCCCCGGGGTTGCCCACAAAGTTATCCACAGGAGCTGTTGGCATCGCGAGAATCTTTTTTCTTCAAGGCGCGTTGCCGTGCGGTTTCCATCTCGTGTCAAAAGAGAAAAACATAACAATCAGATAAATAAAGAGATATGTCCGTCTAGGGTGGGGCTTCTCGACGTTTTTTCCCCTCCGAGGGCCTTGGTCGAGGCGCTCGGTGCGGCTGCGGCATATACTCTGCGCCCCGCCGGTTATCCCCAGCGGGCTCAAGGGCCCGGAGAACCGGCGACAGCCTCTCCGCGAGCCATTCGCCGGAGCAACTTCCCGGAGCAATTTCCCGGAGCAGCTCGACCGTGATCGAGAATCTACGCAATATCGCCATCATCGCCCATGTCGACCACGGCAAGACCACCCTGGTGGACAAGCTGCTCGAGCAGTCGGGGACCCTGGGGGACCGCTTCGGGCCCGTCGAGCGGGTGATGGACTCCAACGACCAGGAGCGGGAGCGGGGCATCACCATCCTGGCCAAGAACACCGCCCTGCGCCTGAACCTCCATGGACGGGACTACCGCATCAACATCGTGGATACCCCAGGCCACGCGGACTTCGGCGGCGAGGTGGAGCGGGTGCTGTCCATGGTGGACTCGGTGCTGCTCCTGGTGGACGCCCAGGAGGGACCCATGCCCCAGACCCGCTTCGTCACCTCCAAGGCCTTTCAGCACGGCCTTCGCCCCATCGTGGTCATCAACAAGATCGATAAGCCGAGCGCCCGCCCGGACTGGGTGATCGATCAGGTCTTTGAGCTCTTCGACCGGTTGGGGGCCACCGACGAGCAGCTCGACTTCCCCATCGTCTACGCCTCGGCCATCAACGGCTACGCCGGCCTCACGGATGACGTGCGCGGGGGCGATATGACACCGCTGTTCGAGGCCATCATTGAGCATTGCCCCGCCCCCGAGGTGGATCCCGACTCACCGTTTCAGATGCAGATTTCGACCCTCGACTATTCGAGCTTCGTGGGGGCCATCGCGGTGGGGCGCATCCGCCACGGCAGCGTCAAGCCCAATCAGCAGATTGTGGTGGTCAAGTCCGACGGCGCCCGCCAGAAGGCCAAGGTGGGGCTGGTGTATGGCTATCTGGGGCTCAACCGCTACGAGGTGCCGCTGGCCACCGCCGGCGACATCGTGGCGCTGACCGGTCTGGAGGCACCCAATGTCTCCGACACCCTGTGCGACCCGGAGCACGTGGAGCCTCTGCCGCCGCTGGCGGTCGACGAGCCCACGGTGGCCATGACCTTTCAGGTCAACACCTCCCCCTTCGCGGGGCGCGAGGGCAGGTACCTGACCTCCCGCCAGCTCAAGGACCGCCTGGAGCGGGAGCTGATCCACAACGTGGCCCTGCGGGTCGAGGAGGGCACCGACCCGGAGAAGTTCCGCGTCTCCGGGCGCGGCGAGTTGCACCTCTCGGTGCTCCTGGAGACCATGCGCCGGGAGGGCTATGAGCTGGCGGTCTCGCGCCCCGAGGTGATCTTCCGGGAGATCGATGGCCAGATCTGCGAGCCCTATGAGCAGCTCACCGTCGATCTGGAGGAGACAAATCAGGGGGCCATCATGCAGGCCCTGGGTGAGCGCAAGGGTGAGCTCAAGGACATGGTCCCGGACGGCAAGGGCCGGGTGCGCCTGGACTACGAGATCCCCTCCCGGGGTCTCATCGGTTTCCAGACCGAGTTCATGTCGCTGACCTCGGGCACCGGGCTCAAGTACCACGTCTTCGACCACTACGGGCCGGCGAACCCCGGTGGCATCGCGCCGCGCCGCAACGGGGCCATGATCTCCAACAGCCAGGGCAAGGTGCTGGCCTATGCCCTGTTCAACCTCCAGGAACGGGGACGCATGCTGGTCTCCCCCGGCGATGAGGTCTACGAGGGTCAGGTGGTGGGGATCCATTCGCGGGACAACGACCTGGTTGTCAATCCGCTGAAGGCCAAGCAGCTCACCAACATCCGGGCGGCGGGATCGGACGAGAACATCCTGCTGACCCCACCCATCCGCTTCACCCTGGAGCAGGCCCTGGAGTTCATCGAGCACGACGAGTTGGTGGAGATTACCCCCAGCGCCATTCGCATCCGCAAGCGCTTCCTGAAGGAGCACGAGCGCAAGCGGGCGGGGAGGCAGTGAGGGATTCGGAAAGGGCCAAGCGCCGAGGGCCGAGCGCCAAGGCGGGTTCCTTGCCCGGCGACCGGCCGGGTCCGGAGCTGCGGCGGGCGCTCGATGGGCTGCGGGAGGCCCTGGGGTCGATCGGGCACCCCCGCGCGGCGGAAGTCTCGGCGGCGCTTGCCCTGGCCGAGCGGGACCCGGAGGCCTTTTGGCGGGCGATCGACGGTAACGACTGGTGGGCCGGCGCCGGCTCGCTGGCGGCGGAGACCCTGGCTGACAACCCGGGGCTGCCCAATCCCGACTGGCAGGACAGGGTGCGGGGGCTGCGCGCGCACCTGATCGAGATCGGCGAGGCCCTAATCGCCCGTGGCCGCCACAACCCGGGCATCCCGTCCTGGGTGCTCGCCTTTCGTAACTGGAACCAATCCCAGGTCTAGCCAGGCAGCCGATCGGCAGGTCCGCCACCGAGGGGCTAAACTGGTTCAGTTGAGTGGGGCTCCGCCCCGAGCCCTGTCGATGGGCCCATTCCTGGGGACCGAACCCATGCCGCACCTGCCCCTGAGCTATCGCGTGGTTGGCGAGGACGACTACATGCTGGAGATCGAGGTCGCCGCCAATGGCGACTTCGCCATCAACAGCGGCGACTACACCAGCCACGAGCCCCGCCGGGGCACCCTGAGCGCGAGCCAGCGCGCCAATCTCCTGAGCCTGCTGGGCCGGTTGGGGGCGGTCAGGGAGCACCCCGCCCCCGCCGGGGCCTCGGGTTTCATGGCCACCCTGATCCTGAGCGGGCAAGGTCAGGACCAGGTGTTCCGGTTCTGGGAGGGGGCCCTGGCGGGAGACGCGAGCCTGGAGGCGCTGGTTCGGGCCCTGGAGGTCCTATGACCCCTACCCCGAGGGTTCCCGAGGGCCAATGGGCGGCGCCGGGCCTTGGGCTGGACCTCGCCGTTCATGCCGGGTCCGACCGGTCCCCGCCTTCCGTGTTCCCCACCCCCTATCTGGAATGGCGCGATGCCTGGACCCTGGATGTGGGGTTCATGGACGAGGACCACCGGGCCCTCGCCTCCATGCTCAATCGCCTGGCCCGGGACTACGGCACCCGGACCGGCCTACCCCTGTATCCCCTGCGGCGGCCCGACGCACCACCCCTGCTGGAAGCCCTGGCTGAGCTGGACCAACGGACGCGCGAGCACTTCCAACGCGAGGAGGAGGTGATGCGCCTCGACGCCTATCCCGGCCTCGCGGACCACAAGAGCGAGCACGATCAGTTGCTCGCCGAGCTTCGCATGTTGATCCGGTCCCTTCGCGGATCGGGTCGTCATTGGCTCGACGTGGACCTCCTCGACTCCCTGAAGGACTGGTTCCTGGGCCACGTCTTGGAGCTGGACCGGCAGCTCGCCGATTTCCTGAAGCGCCCAGAACCGCCCGGCGAAGGGGGCCCTGGACTCTAAGACCGCGTTTCCCGAGCCTGGGCCTCGCCCTATCCAGGTCGCCGCTGCGACTCGGGCACAGCGCCACCCCCTGGTACACTGCGCTCTGAGTCGCCGAAGCAGCCCGCTGCGATGCCGAGCCCACCCCCCTGCGAGAGCGTGCGCAACCCCGGAGCTGTCCCTTCAGAAGGGGCCCTGAGAGCGGAGCCCCTGATCGTCACCCTGCGTCACGCCACGGCCGAGGGTCACGCGGCCGTGGAGCAGCTTCCGATCATGCGGGCCCTAATGGCCCCAACCGTCACCTGGGGAGACTATCGCCTCTACATCGAGCGGATGGCGCTGGTCTACGGGACCCTGGAGCCGCCCTTGCTGGCGGGCCTGGACGCGGGCCTGGCCGGCCGCCCGCATCTGAGGCCGGCCTTGAGACCCAAGGTGCCCGCCCTGCTGGCCGACCTTGGCGCCCTCGGATTGCCCCCGCCGTCGATCACCACCCCGCAAGGATCTGGGGATCTGTCTTGGGCCCTGGGGGGGCTCTATGTCCTCGAGGGGGCCACCCTGGGTTCGCGGGTGATCGCGCGTCATCTGCGTCGACACCTGGGGCCTGCGGGCGCGGGGGACCCCCTGGGCTGCGCCGCGTTCATGGGGATCCACGACGATCCCGAGGGGCCCGGTGCCTCCCGTGCCTGGAGACAGTTTGGCAATGCCCTGGATGCCCTGGTGGAGCTGGGCCTGATCACCGGCGATCGGGTCGTCGAGTCCGCCCAGGTGGTCTTCGAGCGGGTCCACCAAGTGCTGGCGGGGCCGGCCGCGGCCACCTGAGGGCCCATGAGCGCCAGCGAGTCCCCTGGCATCGACGAGGCGTCCGCCATCCCGGCGGGCCAGGCGATCGGCGCCGCCGACGAGCCTGGCTTCCAGCCCGGGGTCGCCCGCTGGAGGGCCCTTCGCCAGGGGCTGCTCCTGAGTTGGCGTTTCCTGGTCGGCGCCCTGATCGCGCTGGCCCTCGGCTCCGTCGCCACCGTCGGGGTCCTGCGTTGGGTGGACCCCCCTGCCTCCGCCTTCATGCTGCGTCATGCCCGGGTGGCCGCCGAGCTCGGCCGCCCCCCTCCCCATTACCACCACCGCTGGGTGCCCTGGGAGGAGATACCGGTGAGCGTCCGGCTCGCGGCCATCGCCGCGGAGGACCAGCGCTTCCCGCTGCACCATGGGTTCGACCCGGTGGAGATCCGCAAGGCCTGGTCTCACTACCGAACCGGCGGGACCCTGCGCGGGGCCAGCACCATCACCCAGCAGACCGCGAAGAACCTGTTCCTTTGGCCCGAGCGTTCCTGGCTGCGCAAGGGCCTGGAGGCCTGGTTCACGGCCTGGATCGAGCTCCTGTGGCCCAAGGAGCGCATCCTGGAGGTCTATCTCAACATCGTGCAGTTCAGCCCCAGCACCTACGGGGTGGGGGCGGCGAGCGAGCGCTACTTCGGACGACCAGTCTCGTCCCTAAGCCTGGAGGAGGCATCACTGCTGGCGGGGGTGCTTCCGGCGCCCGGGGCCTATCGGCTGGACAGGCCCTCCCCGCGGCTGCGGCGACGTGCGGATTGGATCGCGGACCAGACCCGCCGGCTCGGCGGTTCGCGCTATCTGGAGCGGCTCTAACCGCGGGGCGGTCCTTCGCTATTCCCCATCAGCGACCACCGGCCCCGCCCGCGGCCAGGGGGGTGCGGGGGCTGATCACGAGCTGGCCGCTAAGCCTCAGGGCCAGCCAGGATACGAAGGGCATGAGGAAGGACCAGCCACCTGCCAGCACGGCGATTGCGGCCACCGGGTCCGGGAACTGCACCCCGCCCAGCTTCATCCCGGCCCAATAGGCCAGGGGTCCGCCGATGGCACCGAAGCCGAGCGCCCAGTACCAGCGGCCGCGGAGCCACCCGAGCGAGACGTTGAGGGTGGTCGCGAACCCGACCCACATGGCGATGATCCAGACGGGGGCCAACCACGGCAGGATCATGCCGGATGGATACTCCAGGAAGCCGAGCCGCACCAGGAGTCCGTCCCAGAGCGCGCCCAAGCTGGCGACGAAGACGAGCAGCACGGCCTCCCGTCCCGGCCTGGTGGTCGTGGCCAGGTGGAGGGCGGCGACCAGCGCCATGACGGCGACACCGAGCCAGGGCCACCCGTGGGCGCCGCCCAGCACGCAGGCCAGCCAGCCGATCTGAAAGGCGACGAGATTGACGAGGATTCTGGGCATGGGGCTAGCCGGCTCTGGGATCTGACTGCCCCGGAGCTGATGGCCCTAGGGCCGGAAAGCAAGCCGGCGCAGTGGGTGAGGGGTCAGGGACGGGTCATTCCGGGGCGCAGTAGCGCTCCACCTGGGCCTGGTGATGCTCCAGCATGTGCCGCTCTCTGGCCTTCTCGTCCTGGGTCCGGTAGGTCCCACGGACCTCCTCGCGCCAGCGCGCAACCTCCGCCTGGTGCTTGGCGCACTTGGCCCGGTCGTAGGTCGGGGCCGGGGCCTTCTCCCTGTCGTCCTTGGTCGCGGCCGCTCTCGCCTTGCGCTCCTTGGCGCGGGCGGCCTCCATGGCCTTGAGCTGGCCCTCGACCGACAGGTCCTTGCCCTTGGGGACGGCATCGGGGCCTCCGGGTGGCCGGGTGTCCACCGCCAGCTCGTCGCCCTGGTCCGAGTTGGCGCAGGGTCCTTGCTGATAGACGATGCCGCCGTCGGGTCCTACGCACTTGTAGGGCCCCGCCTGGACCGGCAGGGCGAAGAGCAGGGCGAGTATGAGGTGGGGCCAACCCATGGGCGGGTCTCCGATCCGCTGGGACCTGTTCCTGAGCTTAGCCGCTCCCGAGAGAGCCGCCAGGGCCGAGGTTAGAGCTCCCGACGGCGGGCCGATGCCTCGGCCAGCTCCCGCAGCATGGGCTCGGTGTCGGACCAGCCGACGCAGGCGTCGGTGATGCTTTGTCCATAGATGAGGTCGGCGGCGGCGTCCAGGTTCTGGCGCCCGGCGACGAGATGGCTCTCGATCATGACGCCCATGATCCGCCGGTCTCCCCGGCCGATCTGCCCCGCCACGTCCCGGCAGACCTGGATCTGCTTCTCCGGTTTCTTGCGGCTGTTGGCGTGGCTGAAGTCGATCATGATCTTGGGCGTCAGTCCCGACTCCTCGATCTGCTCCGCGGCGATGTTGACGCTCTCGGTGTCATAGTTGGGCCTGTGCCCACCTCGCAGGATGATGTGGGTATCCAGGTTTCCAGCGTTGGAGAAGATGGCCGAGTGCCCTTCCTTGGTCAGGGACATGAAGACGTGGGGACGGGCGGCGGCATGGATGGCGTCGATCGCCACCTTCACGTCCCCATCGGTGGCGTTCTTGAATCCCACCGGGCAGGAAAGGCCGGAGGCGAGCTCCCGGTGGCCCTGGCTCTCTGTGGTGCGGGCGCCGATGGCACCCCAGCTCACCAGGTCGGCGATGTATTGGGGGCTGATCAGGTCCAGGAACTCGGTGCCGGCGGGCATGCCCATCTCGGCCAGGTCCAGGAGCAGCTTGCGGGCCAGGCAGAGGCCCTTGTTGATCTCGAAGCTGCCGTCCAGGTTCGGATCGTTGATCAGGCCCTTCCAGCCGACGGTGGTTCGCGGTTTCTCGAAATAGACCCGCATCACCACCATCAGGTCCCGTGCCAGTTGGGCGCGCAAGGGCAGCAGCCGGCTGGCATACTCGAGGGCCGCCGAGGGGTCGTGCACCGAGCAGGGGCCCACCACTACGAGTAGCCGGTCGTCTTCCCCCTGGAGGATACGCTGGATCTCCCGGCGCGCCTGGAAGACGGTGGCGGCGGCGCGCTCGGTGATCGGGAGCTCCTCGTGGAGTGACTTGGGCGAGCGCACCTCGGTGATGGCGCGGATCCGCAGGTCGTCGGTCTGGTATGTCATGGCGCCATGGCCGCAGTTCGAAAACCGCGCAGTATAGCCCAACCTCGGGCGGTGGCGGGCTCCGCCAGGGTGCGGAATGCCCGGAGGCTGAGCCAGATCAGCTCGGTCATCAGGCCAAGATGACCGCGATCATGTGCCTCCAGGCACACTTGCTCCAGATCATGATCCGCGTCATCCCGCGAAGCGAGTAGATCGAATACCCGGATGGCATCTGATCCGCCTCTCCTTCAGGACTGGCCGACCCGGTGCGCTAGAGTTAGGTCGAGCCCGCTCGTCGCCGGTGGCAGCCGAGATGACGCGGGCGGCGCCGAGGCGCTACAGTCTGGCGACCAGTGAACAGAGACCCCCGCCATGAAGCAGAAGATCTATCACGGCATTCACAACGAGCCCCGAGGAGGCATGACGCCCACCGCCAACATCATCCGCGACGCCTGGGTGTTCGGTCTGATCCCTGAGGAGGAGACCTGCGAGGGCTGGACCATCCAAGGCATCGAGGACCTCTACGACAAGGTACATGCCGCCTGGAACCCCTACGGCCACCTGGTCTCACGGCTGCCGTCGGAGCTCGCGCAGCGTCACGCCCGAATCTACGGGGAGGCGGTGGAGCGGGCCCGCGCCGCGGGGTGGGACCCCGATCTCTCGCACGAATCTTGAAGACAGGCCGATTCAAAACCATCCCGGCATTCAAGTAACTTCCGAGTGGGAGACCGGGTCTCCGAGGCCGTTAGTCCCAGGCGCCTGGCAGCCTGAACATGGCGAGGCGTCGCTGATCCGTGCGCAAAGCGCGATAGATCTTCGTCTCCTCAACGCCACGCCGGCAGTCACCCGCATGTCCAGCTTCCGGGTCCGCGAAACCTTCTTCCGCCCGGACCGAGCCTTCGGTCGGGAGCCCAGCGCCCTCCCGGCGGACATCTACAACGGCCTGCAGCTCCTGCTCGCCAGGGATGGCGGAGCCTGTGTCTTCCTCCCGGTCCGCTCGATGCAGTATCAGGCGGTCATCGATCGGGAGGAGATCGTGTTCGTGGACGCGAACGGGGGCTACGCCCATCAGGACGGGGTGGGCGGGCGTCTGATCAGGATCGCCTGGCAGCCCATCCTGGAGTCCCGGGGCTCTCTCTCGGAGCCCGTACCCTACGATATCGTCTATTACTTCCCAGGCCTCAAGGAGGTTCAGTGGCGCCTCTTGGGGGAGACCCGCGCCGCCCTGCGCCAGACCCTCGAGCGACAGCGCGGTCCCGGGCACGCCGCGATCGAGCGGCGGGTCATCTCCTTCCGTCGCCGTTCTCAGGATTGAACGGCGGGCCTTGGCCCCGGTCTGCCGCCGCGGCGCCTTCCCGGATCAGGTGCGGTAAGACCCGGACCGCGACTCGTGGGTTAAGGGGAGGCGCAGGTCGCCGCCGACCGCCTGGTGGAGGGACTACGGGCGCGTCCCGCGCTCGATCGCCTGGCGCCCCTTTCCGCGGCGGCCGGCATCGAGTCGAGGGTCCATCCTTTCCCACCAGGCCTGTTTCAGGTAGAAGGTCGGTGTCCAGGTCCCGCGGCGGGCTACCGGATACCGCCGGAACGACGAGGCCTCGGAACGGCTCCAAAAGAATCGAAGAGCGCCGGTTCAACCGAGCGCCGACCATCACCGGAGAGCGTCCATGCACAAGTCTATCCTGGCCTTGGTCCTGCTCGGTTTCGTCTCGCTCGTCCAGGGCGCCACGCCTGGGCCCGCCGAGCTGGAGCCGGGCATGCAGAACCCTGGTTACCAGGAGAAGCCCGACTGGTTCAAGCAATCCTTCCTGGACATCCGCGAGGACCTGGCGGATGCCACCGCCGCGGACCGGCGGCTGATCCTCTACTTCCACCAAGACGGCTGCCCTTACTGCGCCAAGCTGCTGCAGGAGGGGCTGGGAGACAGGACGGTCGGCGCCCTGGCCCGGGAGCGCTTCGATTGGGTCGCGATCAACATCTGGGGTGATCGGGAGGTCACCGGCTTCTCGGGCGAGCCCACCACCGAGAAGCAGTTCGCCGCCGACCTCAAGGTCCAATTCACGCCGACCCTCCTGCTCTTGGACGAAGGGGGCAAGGTGGTGCTGCGCATCAATGGCTACTTCCCGCCTCACAAGCTAGCGGCGGCCCTGACCTACGTGGCCGAGCGCCGGGAACAGGTGGGTGAGACCTACGCGGACTTCCTGGCCACCCGCAACCCCGCCCAGGCGAAGGGCAAGCTCCACGAGGAGGGGGGCTTCCTACCCAGGCCCGTGCGCCTCGCGGATAATCGGGATGTCTCGGCGCGGCCCCTGGTGGTGATGTTCGAGCAGCCCACGTGCAAGGACTGCGATGAGCTCCACGAGGACATCCTCAGGCGCGAGCCGGTCGCCTATTCGCTCACCGCCTTCGACGCCGCCATCATTGACGCCTACTCCAAGGAGCCCGTTCAGACGCCGGATGGACGGGAGATCCCCGCCCGCGACTGGGCCGCCGAGCTGGGGATCGAGTACACCCCGAGCCTGGTCTTCTTCGATGCGGCCGGACGGGAGGTCTTCCGCACTGAGGGCTTCCTCAAGGCCTTTCACATCCACGGGGCCTTGGACTATGTGGCCACCGGTGCCTACATCCATCAGCCGAGCTTCCAGCGTTACCTCGCCGCCCGCCGGGAGGCGTTGGCGGCTCGGCGGATCCACGCCGATCTGATGGAGTGAGTCGCGGGGGCCCGGTGCCTGCGCCAGCGCAGGTCAAGGCCCCTCGGCCGACTATCTCTGAGATAATGGGCCCTGGCTAACCCACCGGTCGCCGCCGTGCCCGTCTACGCCCGACCCGCCTGGCTCGCCGCCCTGCTCAACCGGCGGATGCTGATCTGCATCTTCACCGGCTTCGCCTCGGGCCTGCCGCTCTACCTGCTCCTTAACCTGGTCCCGGCCTGGCTCAAGACCGAGGGGCTGTCCCTCAAGACCATCGGGGCCTTCGCCCTGATCCAGTTTCCCTTCACCTGGAAGTTCCTGTGGGCCCCGCTGCTCGACCGCTACGGCATCCTGCCCTGGCTCGGTCGGCGTCGTAGCTGGATGCTGGTGACCCAGCTCGGGCTGCTGGCCGGGATCGCCTGGCTGGGACAGCTCTCGCCGGTCGAGAACCTGCCCCTGGTGGTGGGGCTCACGGCGGTGATCGCGGTGTTCTCGGCGACCCAAGACACGGCCCTGGACGCCTTTCGCCGGGAGATACTGCCGGATCACGAGCTGGGGCTCGGCAATGCCATCCACGTAAACGCCTACCGGATCGCCGGCCTGGTCCCAGGCTCCCTCTCCCTGATCCTCGCCGACCACCTGCCCTGGGGCCAGGTTTTCCTGATCACCGCCCTCTTCATGCTCCCCGGCGTGGGCATGACGGTCCTGTCGCGCGAGCCCAGGGCGGCGGCGGGCCGTCCCCGCACCCTCAAGGCCGCGGTGGTGGAGCCCTTCCGGGAGTTCTTCGGCCGGCACGGCGTCGGCTCTGCACTCACGGTGCTGGCCTTCATCTTCGCCTACAAGCTGGGGGACTCCCTGTGCACGGCGCTGGCCACGCCCTTTTACCTGGACATGGGCTTCAGCAAGACCGAGATCGGGGTCATCGCCAAGAACGCGGGCCTCTGGCCCATGGTGATTGGCGGCATCCTGGGGGGCATCTGGATGGTCAAGCTCGGGATCAACCGGGCCCTGTGGCTCTTCGGGGTGGTCCAGATGGTCACCATCCTGGGCTTCGTTTGGTTGGCCTGGCTCGGTCCTGCCCCCTCCGATGGCGGCCGCCTGGCGGCACTGGCGCTGGTGATCGCGGGTGAGGCCATCGGCGCCGGGCTCGGCACCACCGCCTTCGTCGCCTTCATGGCGCACACCACCCACCCGGCCTACACGGCCACCCAGCTCGCGCTCTTCACCAGCCTGATGGCGGTGCCCCGGACCTTCATCAACGCCTCCGCCGGTTGGTTGGTCGAGGCGATGGGCTGGACCACCTTCTTCTGGCTCTGCTTCGTCCTGGCCATCCCGGGTATGCTGCTCCTGCTGCGGGTGGCCCCCTGGAACGGCCGCCCCGCGGTGCTCAGTCCCAGCACCGCCGCCGCGTCCTAATCCTGGGTCAGCGCCAGGACCCCGAGGAGCATCACCGCGGAGCCCGCCAGCTTGGTTGCCACGAAACCCTCGGCGAAGAACCAGCGCCCGAGCAGGACCGAGAAGACCCCGGCGGTGCGCTTCACCGCCATCGCGTAGGAGGCCAGGGTCAGGCTGAGCGCGATCTGGTCGGCGATACGCATCAGCGCGAACAGGAGCCCCAGCAGCAGCAGGGGTCGGATCTCCCGGCGCAGGCTCGGGGTGAGGAGCTGGGGGAGGAAGCGGCGGTCCCTCAGGCTGAACAGGATCCCCAGGACCAGGGGGTTGACCACCGCCACCATCACCGAGAAGGACAGGGGATCGCTCAACTGGATTCCGATGCGGCCAAAGACACTCGCCCCGGCGAAGCAGGCGGCCGCCAGGGTGGCATAGAGGCTTCCGGGATCGAACAGCAGGCGCCTCAGGGGGCGGTACCAACCGGCCCGGTCGCCGCTCAAGCTCAGGATATAGCCCCCCGCCACCAGCAGCAGCACGCCGAGGACGCCCAGTGACCCGGGCAGGGCCCCCGTGAGCAGCCACTCGATGACGATCACAAAGCCTGGGGTCAGGGTCATCACCGGGCCCACCAGGGAGACCTCGGTGCGATGCAGGGCGGCGTTGAGGGACCAGCCCCCAAGCCCCGAGATCACCCCGCCCCAGAGCACCGCCATCAGATAGTCTGGGTTGTGGAGTGGAAAGTTGTGATGCCAGAGCACCAGGGGCAGGGTCACCACCAGGCTCGCGAGGTTTACATAGAGGGTCAGGATCTCGGTGGAGAAGCTGAGGGCGAGGCGCTTGGTGACCGCGAGCCGGGAGGCATGGAAGAAGGCCGAGGCCAGGGAGAACAGGACCCAGAGATGGGCAAATTCTGAGAAGTCCATGTCGGAGATCCCGGTCCCCTGCGCCTAGCCCTGGGCTCAGGCCACCCAGCCGAGGGCGGGGCCGGCGTAGCGCCGCACCCGGGAGGGCCGTACGCCCCCCTCAGCCCCAGCCGCCGCCAGGAGGCGCTCCTGATTGAAGCAGGCGAAGGCCCGCTGGAACCGGGCGCGCCGCTGCCATTGGTCGTCGCTGAAGCTGCCCTGGGCGCGCAGGATCCGCACGCTCGGCACCCCGCCGAGGGTGAGCAGGCCAGCACCCCCGATGCCGGAGAAGAGCTTGGGCTGGATGATCAGGTCCACCTGGGCCCCCTCGGCCAGGGGATGGTCCTGGGCGGCGCTGGCGTGCAGGTTCACGGCATAGGCGGGCTGGTTCAGGGTCATGAGTCCCATGCGTCGGACCGGTCTGGCCCGGGCGAGCCAGCGGCCGGTGTCGGGGGCCAGACCACGCAGGGCGCCCGCCAGGTGCATCAAGCCACCCTTGGCCAGGTCGCCGAGGGGCAGCCGATCGACCCGCGCCGCGATCTCCGGGACCGGGAGCAGGGGGTGCCGGTGCCAGGGTTCAGGGATCCCCCGGCGCCCGGTGAAGATCTCGAGCAAGAGACGGGCGAGCCACTCCAGGCGTCGATGGATCCGTCGCATCAGCTCCTCGAACCGGGCGGACTCCAGCACCGCCCAGCCCGGCAGCGTCATCAGGGCCCCCAGGGGGCGCTCGCCACGCACGACCGCCGCCTCGTCGACGGGCACCAGAGCGGCGCCCGGGACACCCAGGTCGAGGCCCCCCAGGGCCTCCGTCACCAACCGTGCCCCGAGGAAGGCCAGCGGATCCAGGGCCTGGCGGCGCAGCCGCCGGTCTCCAACCTCGGCCAGCGGCTGGGCCTGTCCCAGGGGCGCGAGGGCCGCCGCGTCCCAGTAGAGCAGGTGCAGATGGAACTGCTTGGCGGCCTGGACGCTCTCCCGATCCCCGGTATGTGGGTCGCAGTTCAGGGCTAGGTGCAGCTCACCCCCCGCAAGCCCGTATTCATCGATCATCGGCCCCTGGGAGCAGAAGCGCACGAAATTAAGACCGGTGCGCCACAGGGCGCGCCCGGTCTGTGGGCTCACATCCGCGGCCGTCGACTTGGAGGGGTTGGAGGTCTCCGACACCATGAGGTCGAAGAGGCTGTGCGGGGAGGCCTTGTCGATCAATGCCAGGCTCTCGCAGCCGGCGGGGGCCAGGGGGGTGCAGTCCAGCCGATGGATGGACCGCCGGGCGAAGCGCCGGCGCGGGTCCGGGTGGTCCAGCTCGTCTCCCTGGAGCCCATACTCCGGTGGCGGACCCGGGACGCGCAGGTGGTGCCAGGCCACGCGCAGCTCCTCGACGTCTGGCGGGTAGAGTGCGACAAAGGGCTCCTGGAGGTTGGATTCAGTCACGGACCAAGATCCGCCTAGCCCCTCGCGGTGCAGCCTCGGGTGTCCCATCACCTAGCATCTGCTTCGCCTTGCGCTCATTGCCGGCCAATGTTCTAAACCGCTCCGGCCCTGGGCGCAGGGCTTGGGGCAAGACGCGGCTTCAAGGCCTGGAGGTCCCGGACCACCTCGGTCATCAGCCGGGCGGTGAGGCGGTTGAAGGCCTCGGCCATGGCGTCCGGGGTGTCGCCGGTCACCGGCTCCTCGCCGCTGTACTGGCGGCTTGCCAAGGTGGCGCGGTCCGTGGCCCTGACCAGGGCCAGGTTGATGGTAGCCGCCACCCGCGGGGGACTGTCCGTGGGCCTATGCTCAAAGCGCTCCACCTCGCCCCCGAGGAGCAGGTCGAAGTGTGCCCGGTCCGCCGGGACCACGACCACCTCCACGATCCCGGCCGACCGGATGGCGCCCACCAGGGCCTGGGCGACGGCGCGGGATGGCGGGTCCTCCCACAGCAGCTCCTCATAGCGCTGGGCGACCAGGGGCTGATCACTGGTGCGGAACACGATGGCGCGCCCACCCAGGAAGCCCCGGGCACCCAGGTTGTTCACCAGCAGCACCACGGGCGCCGGAGCCCCGCCCGTCCCCGCCACCATCGCAGGCTCCAGGCTGTAGAACAGGTCGGGCCGCAGCGGCTGGGACGAGCCGCAGCCAGAAAGCCCCAGGGCGAGCACCAGGACCGGCGCCGCCAATGCCGTAGCCCGCACCGCGCCGGGCCACCGAGATCTCACTGGAACCACGGCGTCCGCTCCTCCACCTCGCGACCCTTGATGATCACCGCCGGATCCCGGCGCAGGTCCCGGGCCAGGGCGGAGAGGTTGTGGGTGGCATCCTCGATGTTGGTGAGGATGGGGGTCAGGGCCGCTGAGAGCTCCTGGAGCAGGAATTGGGTGTCGTCCAGGGAGCGTTGCAGCGCCGGCTTGTTGTCCACCACCAGTCCCTGGATGTCCTTGGCCAGGTCGCCGTAATTCTTCACGGTCTTTTGCACCTCCTCGGTGCTGCCTGTGAGTCGGGAGGAGACCTGGGCCAGGTGGCCGGACATCTGCTCCACCGAGCCAAGAATGGCCGCGATCTGCTCCGGCTTTACCAGCTCCTCCAACTTTGCCGAGAGGGTACGCAGGCTCTCGAAGGCCCCCGCGAGGCGCTCCCGATTCTCCCCCTGGTCCCCGCCGCTGCCGAGCAGGGTCTCGATGGTCTGAATCTGGGACTTGATGCTGGCCAAGGCCGGCTCGACGGTCTCCGTCATCATCCGGTCGAGGGACTCGGTGAGGGCGGAGAGCTGGGCCATCAGGTCGCGCTCCCGCCCCTGGGCGTCGAGCACGGCCCCGTCCGCCAGCCGCTCCCGCGCGGAGCCCGGCTGTACCTTGATGGCGTCCCCGGAGAGCAGCCCCGAGGAGCCGAGCTGGGCTCGGCTGTCCACGGGTACCGGCCAGTCGTCCCGGATGCGCAGGGTGGCGCGGAAGCAGGGCAGCGTGGGGGATCTTTGGTCGGCTCCTGGGGCGGGGTTCGGGCACAGGTCGGCATCCGGGTCCCGACCGGGAAAGACCGGGGCGACCCGTTCCACCAAGCCGATCACATAGCCCTCCTGGATGACCTGGATGCCCGGGTCCAGGCCTTGGGCATCGGGGAAATAGGCCTGGAGCCGGTACTGCCCGCCGAATAGGCCGGGGATCACCAGGGCCAGGGCCCCCAAGGCGACCGCGGCCATGGCGAGCACGAACAGGCCCGCTAGGAACAGGTCCCTGCGCCGCGCCCGACCCTCTCGCTTGCCGGGGGCGCCGATCTCCGGGGGTGAATAGAGTCGTTCCAGGCGGCTCATTGGGTAAGGGCCAAGGGGCGCGGGGCGAGGGCCGAGGGGGAAGGGCCGATCGGGACTCTATGGACTTGCGCCGCGCCCACGGGCTCAGGGTCTCCCAGAGAGCAGGTAGCGCAGGTCGAGCCGCTTGGGAAGGGCCAGTGTCAGCTCCTCGCGGGTCCCGCTGAAGGCGAGGCGGCCGGCCTCCAGGACCGCGATGCGGTCGCAGGCGTCCCCGATGACGTCCAGGGCATTGTCGGTGGCAATGAGGGTCAGTTGACGGCTCTCCCGTTGCTCACGCAGGACCTGCAGGGTGTCGCGGGCGGCGGCCGGGTCGAGTCCGTCGGTGAGCCCGTCCCACACCAGCAGTTCGGGTCTGTGGATCAGCGCCCGCGCCAGCTCCACCCGCCGCTGCTGGCCGAGGGAGAGGGAGCGGGGCCTGTGGTTCTCCAGGCCGTCGAGACGCAACATCGCCATCACCAGTCGGGCCTCCCGGGCGAGGCGCTCCCGCCCCCCCGTCAGGTCCCGCACGGGCAGGAGCAGGTTCTCGATCACGCTCTGGTCCTCGAGCAGGGATCCGCCCTGGAGGACCGCCCCCATCCGGGCCCGCAGGCGGGCCATGGCCCGCCAGTCCAGGTCCTGGACCGACTCCCCCAGGACCCGGATTGTACCCGCCGAGGGGGCATCGAGCCCGAGGATCAGCCGGATCAGCAGGCTCTTGCCGGCCCCGTTGGGCCCCGCCACCAGGAGCCATTCGCCCCGCTGGATGCGCAGGTCAATGCCGGCCAGCGCGGCGTGCCCCTGTACGTGCTGGAAGACCCCCACCAACTCCAGGGCGAGCTCCAGGGCAGAGGGCGATGCGTCGAGCATGCTCAGCCGCGCACCAGCAGGATCACCATGAGGTCTGCCACCAGGATGGCGGCCACGGCCCCAATCATGGTGCGGGTGGCGGCCTCGCCGATACCCTGGGGGTCGCGCCCGGCGGCGGTGCCGTTGACGGTGGCAATCAGTGCAATCAGGAGGGCGAACAGCAGGGGCTTGCCGAGGGCCTCCAAGAGGTCCGAGGGATTCAGACTCTGGGCCAGGGCGTCCAGGAACAGGGCGGGCGGGATATTGAGCTGGGCCCAGAGCCACAGGAAGGCTGCGGCGAAGGTAACGAGGCTCACCCAGACCACGAAGCCGAAGCTCATCAGCAGCATGGCGAGCAGCACCGGGGCCACCGTGAAACGGATGGGGTGGATGCCGTTCACCAGGAGCCCGTCCACCTCCCCGCTGACCGTGAGCGTCGCCTGACGCACGGCGAGGGCCACCCCGGCGCGGCCCGCCACCAGGATGCCCACCAGGACGGGCACCAGCTCCATCACCAGGCCGTAGGTAATGGGCAGGAGCACCAGGCCGGGTAGATTGAACTGACCGAGCACCGCCTCGGTCTGGCGCCCCAGGATGGCCCCCAC
>JBLMWY010000366.1:0-14498 GCA_050257475.1 Bdellovibrio bacteriovorus | reverse complement strand
AATACGCAGGCCCTTGATGGCTATAGGTCTGGACGCTTTCCCGACGGCACCGTGATCGTGTTCGATCAACTTCAGTCCCTGACCGCGGACAAGGCCAGCAGCGAAGGGGAACGGGTCCTGGTTGGGGTCATGGTGAAGGATGCGACCCGTTACGCCGGCACGGGTGGCTGGGGCTTTCAGGGTTGGGCCGGCAACAGCCGGGACCAGACGCTGGTCAGCGACGGGGGCGCGGGCTGTTACGACTGCCACACCGCCCAGGCGTCGCGCGACTACGTCTTCAGCTCCTGGCGAGACTGAGCCGGCGGGCGGCCGCGATCAATTCCGGCCGTCCAGGCACCGGGCGGCCCTGGATCTTTTGCCGGCGCATGGTCCTGGAAGAACGCGAGCGAATCGCGCGGGACGGGTCCGTCGAATGGCCCGACGGCAAGGTGGCGTCCGGCTGGCTGGGGGCGCGCTATTGGGGCTCAGCGGTCCGGCGCTTGGGCAGGCGATGGGTCGAGGTGTCCGCCGTGCACGTTGTATTTGCGCTCGACCTCGAGGATGTGCTCCCGGGCCTGCGCGAAGGTTAGGGTGCCGGGGGCCGCATCGGGCTGGGCGCCAAGACCGTACTCCATGGGGGTGATCTGGCCGGGGACATAGAAGGCGGTGCGGGCGTCGATCCAGTCGCCCGTGCGCCAGTCGGTGACCCAGATCTCGGTGGCTGGGTCTGCCTTGGCGGGCTTGTCCTCCAGCCAGATGAGGGCGCAGCCAAGGTCGTCGAACAGAAGGGCCTTGGAGCGGCCGTCCGACTCCCGGATGCGGACCTGGGCCGAATGGTGGCGGTCGCTCAGGACCATGCGGCAGCGCTCACAGGCGATGCGGTCCCACTTGACGTCGACCGGCCCGGTCCCGGGATCGCCACAGCCCGCGATGAAGAGCGCCAGGCCGAGCAAGAGAACGCGACGCACGCGCGTCCCTGGGTCGATTGGATGCAACGGGATCATAGGACAGAAAAGACCATGTAATGGCGGGGCAAACAAGAGGCGGTAGGTCGGGCTTCAGCCGGACAGCAACGGTTGCAGAAACGGAAAGGCCCCAGTCGGGCTAAAGCCCGAGCTGCACATCGTATCGGTGAAGCCGCCCAGGTGGCAGGAGCACGAAGTATTAGGTATCAGCCCGTTGCGCGTCTAGGTTGATCCGACACCTCATCCCACTGGATGGAGGCGAGCAGGGCCGCGTAACGTGAGAGTAGCCCGAGAAAGCGCAGGCGGTCGGGTCCGGCGACCTCACCCCGCCAAGCGGTGCCGCCCTGGCTGGATGTGAAGCCCCAGGCAGCGATGGCGCGGGCGAAGGCGTCGTCGGGGCGGGTGAGGCGCAGGCTGCAGGCGAGCCGGCTGGTGAGATCCACCAGGTCCGCCACCCGATCGTCCAGCACCACGCGACCCTGGTCCAGCTCGATGACCCGGTTCACCAGGGCGGCCACCTCGTCCAGGCGGTGGCTGGAGATCAGCATGGCGGCGTTCGCCTCACGCTCCGCCAGCATCTCGAAAAAGACCCGCCGGGCCTCTGGGTCCAGATTCGCGGCCGGCTCGTCGAGCACCAGGATGTCGGCGTTGCGCCCCAGGGCGACCGCGATCAGGAGCTTCTGCTTCTGGCCTCCGGAGAGCTTGACGAAGGGCTGGCGGCGGAAGGCGGCGACGTCCAGGCCCAGACGCCCGGCCACCGCCTGGATCTGGCTGGGGTCCGCGTCGCACAGGCTGGCGGCAAAGCGCACCAACTGGCCCACAGGCATCTTGAGCGGCGGTGGAAGCTGGGGGACGAATCCGATGCGGGCCAGGACCTCCCGACGGTGCTCGCGCGGGGCCAGTCCGTCCACCAGGACCCGCCCCTCGTGCAGATATTCGCCCAGGAGGCAGCGGATCAGCGTTGTCTTCCCGGCCCCATTGGATCCGACCAGGGCGACCCGATGGCCGCGCTCGATGGTGAGCTCGATCCCAGCCAGGACCCGCTGGCGACGAAAGCGCTTCTCAACGGCCTGAAATTCGATCATGGGGGGCGAATCGCTCAGGTTAGGCCGCCAAGGCCCTTGATCTTGTAGTTGAGCGAGGAGGTGGGGCAGATGTCAACACAGAGTCCGCAGCGGGTGCAGTCGGCCCCGATGTCGGTGTCCACGGCCAGGGCACGCCCGCGGATGGTCACGTCGAGCACGTGGGGGACCAGGCACACCTTGCGACAGTCACCCTCATGGTGGCAGCTCGTGACGTTGTACTGGACCCGCAAGGGCGAGCCCAGGGCGCCCACCAGCCCGTAGGTGATGCCGATGGGGCACACATAGCGGCACCAGGCCCGCCGGGAGACGAAGATCTCGAACAGCAGCAGCACCAGGACCCACAGCAGCACCAGGCCAGGACCGTAGATGAGGGCGCGGCTCAGGATCCCGGTGGGGGAGAGCATTTCGAACACCGTGTATCCGGTCACCAGGGCCAGGAAGGCGAAGGAGACCCAGAACAGGGCCCGCCCACCCCGATGGAACTGGATGTCCCGGACCCAGCCACGGGCGGCCAGCTTGAGATGCAGCGACTCTGCCCATTCCGCCACCAGGTGATAGGGGCAGACCCAGGAGCAGAAGGTGCGCCCCCCCAGAAGCCACCAGAGCACGAACACCGTGGTGGTGCCGATCAAGAGGTTCAGCACCACGTGCTTGTAGGCGAGCATGACCTGGAGCGCGGAGTTGAGGTCCGCCATGTGGAAGCCCAGGACCCGGGAGGCGGTTAGCGCTCCCTCCACCAACTGGACGTCGAAGTAATAGGACACGACGAACAGCAGGTTGATGAGGATCAGGGTCGCCCAGCGCCGGTTGCGCCATTTGTGCCGGCCAGGGGAGTGCTCGTGCTTGTGCTCCACGGCGCGCAGCTCCTCGCCGGTGAGGCGTTCCTTGCGCTTCTCCGTATAGATGGCGCGAATCTCCACCGGGATCTGGTCCGGGGTCGGCTTGCGGGGTTTGGCGCCCGCGAGCTGGCGCAACGAATCGAAGAAATAGCTCATGGGCGTGGCGCCTTAAAGAACAAAGCTGAGACGCGTCGGAGGTGGGTGTCGGCCTGGATCCAAGCCGCAGTCGTGCCCTGTGGATCGAACTCTGGGTCTATTGCTGGATGGTCTTCAGATATTCGGTGATCTCGATGACGGTTTTCACCTCGAGACTCTCGCTGAAGATCGGCATCCGGTGCGCCTCGGTCTCGCCGATCGCGTGGCGGCCATCGAGCGCCTTCATCACCCGCTCGGCGAGGTTGGCTCCACCATCGTCCGCCGCCAGACGGGTGAGGTCCGTCGGGGCCATCTTCAGATGCACCGCCAAGGGACCGTCGCCCTTGCCGTCCACCCCATGGCAGTTGCCGCAGAAGAAGAGATAGTGGGCCGTACCGCGCTGCACGGCCTCGGCCTGGCTCGACTCGGCCTGCACCTGGGGTGACGCCGCCAGCGCCGCGAGCAACGCGAGCCGGCCTAGATCCCGTCTGTTCATGCAATTACCTCGGCCGTTCAGGCCAAATCGGTCGTTTTGTCGATATCGATGACGATCGCCGCCGGCTCTGGGGGGCAGATCATCTCGCAGACCCCGCAGCCCACGCAGCCGTCCAGCACCACCGGGCCCAAGGCGCCGGCCTCACCCATCGGCTCCAGACGGATGGCGTGCCGGGGGGGGCACTGGTTGGTGTCGCCCGAGGGGGGCTTTCCCGACTCGCACTGGGCGATGCGGATCTCGATGGGGCACTGGCGCACGCACAGATCGCAGAGCTCCAGGTCGTAGGGATAATCCGCGACCGGGATTGGGCTCCAGCGGTCCACGTCCTCATAGCGCAGCTTGCCCTGGTAATCCGGGCCCCGTGCCTGGCCTTTGAAGCCTTTGCCCTGCAGGGCGAGACAGGCCTCGGGTCGGGCCAGTCGGGCAAAGCCCATGCGCGCCTGCGCCGGATAGTTGATCGAGTGGGTCAGGGCCCCGGTGGGGCAGGCCAGCACGCACTGAAGGCCGTCGCAGGAGAAGTCGCAGGCCTGATCTCGTGCCTGGATGTAGGGCACGCCCACCCCGACCCCGTCGATCAGATCCGCCAGGCGGATGGCCTCCACCGGACACACCTGGACACACTGGCCGCATTTGATGCAGGCGGCCAGGAACTCCTGCTCGTCCAGGCCCTGCTTGAGGGCCCCGGGGGGGCGCAGCCGCGCGTTGGCGCCCCCGATGGCCGGCAGCAGGCCGAGCAGGGAGGCGCCCACCATGCCCAGGGTGAGCCCGGCGGTGCGCAGGAACTCGCGGCGGGCCTCACCCTTTCGGGGAGAGACCTTGGGCTTGGCAGGAAGGGTCTTGGCTTGGCTGGGCTTGGGATCGGTCATGAATCGGGGCTCGTTGGTGGGCAGGTTGTCAATCCTGTCCCAGTGAGCGGCGCAGGGCCTCGTAGGCATCGAAGCCGCCGGGGCTGGCGGCCTGAGGCGGGGCCTCATCGTCTGCGGTCTCGCTTACCGGTGGGCGAGCGGGGGTTCGGGCCTTGGCGAGCTCGGGCGCCAGGTCAGCCACGAGCTGAGGGCGCGGGTCCCGCACCATCAGGTCTGGGGCGCTGAAGGGGGCGAGCCGCTCAAGGAAGTCGATCGCCTCGAGCATGGGGGACCCCTTGAAAAACTGGGCCTGGGGGACGTCCATCCAGATGCGGTCCGCGTAGCTATAGAGCTCATAGGGGGTATCGCCGACGCCATCCCCATCCCGATCGAAGCCCTCGTAGTCGTCCCAGTGGTTGTCCTCCCAGAGGTTGCGATTGGCGGTCTTACCGCCTTCCACGACGATCTGGGTGATGTTGCCCTTGAAGCGGTTGCCGGTGAATTCATTGCCCTGCCAATCGTTGAGCCAGCGAACCCCAACCCCGTTGTAGGAGATCAGGTTATTGCGGATCAGATTGAGGGTATCAGGCTGATAGGGAGAGACGTCCAGATAGAGTCCGTTAGCGCAGTAGAGGATGCGATTGCCCTCGATGACGGAGTCTGAGGTCTCCTTGAACCCAATGCCCACGCCGGCGGGCCCCAGCGAATGGGTGATCGTGTTGTTGCGCACAACGAGGCCGTCGCTGTACATAAGGAAGATCCCCACCGCGTTCCCCTCGAAATGATTGTCCTCCACATGATTGACGTGGGAGTACATGAAGTGCAGGGAATACCGGCCGCCCCGGGCATCATTGCCGGCGATTGTGTTGCCTTTGGAATACCAGATGACGATGTCCCGCGCGTTGCGCACCACGTTCTCCGTCACCTGATTGTCGAAGCTGTACCAGAGCCGGATGGCGTCGCCGCGCACCCCCATGTCCACCGCTTTGGACGAGATGTGATTGCGCCGGACGATGTTGTTCCTGGACTGCTGGAGGTCTACCCCGAAGAGGCAGTCCTCGATCTGGTTGTCCTTGACCACATTGAAGTTGCCGCGCACCTGCACGCCCGAGTCCAGGTCGTTATGGGAGTTGCCAGAATTGCGCAGGGTGAGGCCCTTCACAGTGGCCCCGTCGGTGTCGAGCACCAGCACGCTGCCCTTGCCGCCCCCGTCGATGACCACCTCACCGCGACCGTCGATGGTCATGGGCTTGTCCACCACCACGGGGCCCGCGTAGATGCCGGGCTCCGGCGTCAGCACGGCCCCCTCCGCCGCCGCATCCACCAGGGTCTGCAGGGGCGAGTAGTCCGCCCGGGCCAAGTTGCCGAAGAGCGGAGCGGCGAGCACGAGGATCAGGAGGCCGATCCGTCGGGAGATAAGAAGAGGGTCCGCAAGTGAACGCAAATGAACGCAAAAAGGGGAAGAGGGCGAAACCTTCCGCCGATGCGCGGTCTCTTTAGGCCCCCCCCTCATTCCGGTGCGACCCTCTAGGTCCCCCCGCGGATCACGCAATTGAATCTTCATTTGCGTGTATTTGCGCTCATTTGCGGAAGAATCATCCCTTAAGCTGCTTGCGGCGCAGCAGGGCCGCGACGGCCAGCACCGCGGACGTCAGCAACATCAGCCCGAAGCCCCAGTAGGGATAGGAGTGGGTCGTGAACTGGGCGACCTTCCCGTCGCCGAACACGGTGGGCATGAAGGGCTTGACGGTGAAGGCCCCCATGGCGTTCAGGTTGTGCCCATACCACCAGAGCCAGGCGGAGTAGTCGATAAGGAAGAAGACGGGCAGGGCCAGAGGCACCAGGACCAGCAGCCAATAGATGGGCCCACCGTTGCGCCGGGCGCCCCACAGCAGGAGCACCATGGCGCCGAGCAGCAGCCAGGGGATTGCATGCCCGACGGCCGACATAGTGGCGACCATGGGCCGGATCTCCTCGGGGTTGTTGAAGTAACGCCCTAGGCTCTTGCCATAGTGCCAGGCCATAATTTGGGAGCCGGTGCCCATCCACTCCTGGCGCTCATCGGCCGGCCGCTTGGCCTGGTCCCGATCAAAGGTGATCCGCAGGCTGTTGAGCATGGCCTCCTTCTGGGAAGCTTCCTTCTCCGCGGCCGCCCCTGGACCCGGTTCGGGCGCACCTGTGCTCTTGGCGAGCTCTGCCTTGAGCTGGGCAATCAGGGCCTCGCCGGGGGACTGGGGGCGCCCGGACGCCGCCTCCTCGCCCTTGCCGGCCTCCTGATCCAGGGACGTCACCAGTCCCTTCACGAAGCCCGTGGTCTGCCACCGTAGCCCCTCGGGGCCGTAATAGGTTAGGAACATCCATCCGAGAACGCCCGCAAAACCGACGCCCAGCACCGCGACGCGGATCCTGGGACGTTGGATGGCGAAGCCGATCAACATGACCGCCAACATGGCGATGAGGAAGGGCGAGAAGGCCTTCTCTAGGACACCCCCCGCGGCGATCGGGTACATGCCCACGTAGTGGTTGATGGTGTCCATCTCGTGGACGCAGTCGAGGGCCTCTTCCTCCCGGATCTCGGCCTTCTCGACCTTCTTGCATCCGTTAAAGACCCCGTTCATGTGGAAGTGGATTCGCACACCATCCGGGAAGGCCTCGGGGGGATAATTGGGCGCGGTGAGTGAGACCCACCAGATGGGGGTGAAATAGACGGCGGCGAGCAGACCGATTGCGATTAGGGACAAGAGGGCGACGACGAGCCCGCTTCGGTCACTCGCTTTCGTATTCATCAGGGGCTACCACTTCACAAGAGGGGGAATTGAACGGTGGCCGCCCCGGTGCTATACCTAGGGCGACCCCGGTGGTGGGAATGATGCTTAGTCGAAGTCTGGGTTCTTCCAGTCCGCGGATTCGGCCAGGAGCTCCTTCGGCGGCTTGAGTCGAGAGGCGTAGTCGCTCACGGCCAGCACGTCGCGCTCGGAGAAGTTCTTCACCTGCTCCACCATGTCCGGATTGGCGTTCTTACGCTGTCCGCCCTTGATCTCCTTGAACTGGCGGACGATGTAGTTGTAATGCTGACCATGGACCCGGGGATAGAACTTCTCGTTGTCCCCCTCGCCGTTGGCACCGTGGCAGCGCACGCAGTTCTCCTCGTAGAGCTTCTTGCCGTGCTCCAGGTCGTCGCCTGGACCTACCCCGTTGGCGGGGGTCATGGGCAGCTTGGCCAGGTAGGCAACGACGTCCGCCAGGGCCTGGGCCCCGCCGATCTGATCCGGCAGGGCGAAGGGGTACATGGTGGGATTGTTGCGGTTCAGCGCCCGGATGTCCGCCAACTGCTTGATGATTACGTTGTGATGCTGGCCGGCCAACTGGGGGAAGGTGCCGTCCGGCAGACCCCAGCCCTCGGGCATGTGGCAGGCGGAGCAGACCTCGTAGACCTCGCGCCCGTTCTCTGGGTCGCCTACGAGGTGTAGGGCCTCGTCCTTTTCGCCCCCTGCTTCGTTCCAGGCAGAAGCGGAGCCGGCGAGAACCGTCGCGACCGCGGCGACCGCCAGGCGAATGGTGAACTTCTTCATCTTGAGTCTCCGATTGGCAAGGGGCCTCGCCCCGATGGTGGCGCCGGGCCTGGTGCCCATTGGGTACCTACCCGATACATTATGCAGTTTAGTGGGGCGCGGCCCCTGGGGCCTTGACCTCTGTCAATCGGTAACTGCTTGAAAAGGCTGACTTACTGTAAGGTAGAAAGCCAATTGGCGATGGCGCGCATCTCCTGCTCGTTGACCAGATGCATGACCCCCTTCATGGCCGCGGTCTGGCCGTTGCTGCGGGCGCCGCTCTTGATGTCGTTCATCTGGTTGTAGGCATAGTCGGCGCTTTGGCCCGCCAGCCTTGGGTAGATGGGCAGAAGGGGCGTCTTGGCGTCCTTGCCGTGGCAGGCGACGCAGGTCTTAGTGACATAGAGCTTGGCGCCGTCGAGATCCTCGGCCTGGCTCGGGGTCGCGAGCATCAGGGGGCCGGTGGCAAACAGCGTGAGGACAAGAGCGGATAGGGTAGGGGACTTCATAGCTGCCTCGAGCTTGGTCTTGGAGGTTGGTTGTAAACGAAGAGGGCGCCGACCATGCGGTCGGCGCCCGCGGCGCAGGGGCCGGATCGCCCCCGCCGAGTGCGGCCTACTTGGGGGCCTCGTCGAGCAGGTTCTTGGCGCGCAGACCCAGGTCAGCGGCCTTCACCTGATACTGCCACCACTGGTTGGCCCACAACATGGCGTTCTGCCAGTCCTGAGTCGCCGCGGCGGACTCGGCCTTCGCCTTGGCCTCCTTGGCGAATCCGAGCTGGTCGGTGGCGTCCTCCACCAGGGCCACCACCGTCGGGTTGGACTTGAAGTCCTTGCTGGTGATGTAGGCCACCACCTGGTCGATAACCGCCTGGGTCTCCAGGTTGGTCTTGACCTGGGTGTTATAGTCCCCCTGGGTGTAGAGGGTGCCCTCCACCATGCTGGTCTTGGTGGCCTGGTAGCCCTTGGGCTTCACCAGCAGGTAGCCCTGCATCTCCAGATGCAAGGCCGAGCAGAACTCCGTGCAGTAGTAAGGGAAGACCCCTTCCGTATCTGCCACGAAGGTGACGCTCGACGTCTTGCCCGGCTCGATGGAGAGCTGGACGTTCTGTCCGTACATGGCGAAGCCGTGGGTCTCGTCCTGAGCCCGCTCGAGGTTCGTCAGGTGGATCGAAACGGTATCGCCCACCTCGGCCTCGATAATCTCGGGATTAAAGTGGGAGCGGATCACGCTGCCCCTGACCGTGACGGTGCACTTTCCTTCCGCGTCACAGGTGCGTTCGGTGGTCTCGCGGCCGGCGCGGGTAGCCATGGGGTGCTTCTCGTTGGTCCGGCTGTTCCAGCCGGATTTGTAGCGCACCTCGGGCTGTAGCTTGTCGGCCTTGATGGCGGCCACGTAGTGCGGCTCGCCCAAGGGCAGCGGCATGTCATAGATGAGCTGCATCTTGTCATTGCTGATGTCGATGAGCTGGTGGTTCTGGGGGTGGAGGGGGCCCACGGGGTTGAACCGGTCGATGGCCAGCTTGTTGAGCGCCACTAGGTACTTGCCGTCAGGATTGACGGTGTCGCCCTCCATGGTCATGAGGTGGCCGATGTTGTAATGGATAGCCAGCTTGTCCAGTACCTTGCCCTCGCAGTAGTCGTACTTGGCGACCATGGAGTCTACGTAGAGTGACGTGTAGGCGACGCAGGGCTTGGAGTCGTACTGGGTGTGCAGGGGGCCCAGACCCAGGGCGACCTGGGTGTGTAGGGCGTCCTGCAGGGCGATGATGGGCAGGCCATAGGGGTCCTTGCTCTCGAACTTACCATCGGCGATGGCCTTCTGGATCTTCTCGAAGCTGTAGACGGAGACCTGGCTGTCGAGCTTGCCGCCGACGATGATGTACTTGCCGTCAGGCGAGACGTCCACGCCATGAGGGCTCTTGGGCTCGGGGACCAGGAACACCAGGCCTTCGGCGATGGATTGCTCCATCGGGATGTAATACATCCCTTTGACCTGCTTGACCTTCCCGGCCTTGACCAGCTCCTCGGCCTTCTTCCAGTTGGTCACGTGCATGAAGTCGGTGTCCTTGGAGGAGCAGCCGGCCTCGAAGGGGGGACGCCCGCGCTCCATGCCGCCCACGTAGCGCTCGGAGCAGAAGGAGTTGGTGAAGCCCCAGCCGTAGCTCGGTCCCTTGCCCGCGTCAGACAGGTCCTGGCTGTAGGGGGGTAGCTCCAGTACGATGGATTTCTCGGGGACGATGCGCCCCTGCTCCTTGTCGAAGGACCAGTAGGTGAGCCCGCCCCGGTACTTGTCATTGAACTCTTCCAGGGGGACGAAGCCGTCCTCCAGGATGGGGGCGGCATACTGGGTCGCCTCCATCACGTACTCGGTGTTGGGGGTGACGAAGGCCCCGCCATGCTCAGACTTGAAAAAGGGGTTGACGACGATCTGCTTGGTCTCGAAGTCGTGCAGGTCGATGACCGCCACCCGGGGGTTGGCCTTGTCGTTGATGAAGAGATAGCGCCCGTCGTAGTCGCCCTCGGTCTCGGAGAAGGCGGGGTGGTGGGTATCGCCGTAGACGATGTCCTTGCCGCGGATGCGCCCCTGGGCCAGCACCGCCTTGGACTCGTCGTCGAAGCCGTAGCCCTGCCAGGGCTCAGGGGTGAAGACGCCGATGTACTTCAGGATGCGCATGGACGGGATGCCGTACACGATCACCTGGCCGGACTGGCCGCCCGAGGCGAAGGCCAGATACTCGTCGCGCCCGCCAGTGGGGGTGTAGGTCTTGGCCGCCGCCAGGAGGTCCTTCTCGGTGAGGCCGCGCCGCTCCATGACGGCCTTTAGGTCTTCGGCGGACCAGGCGCTGGTCGCCGCCCCGGCCGCTAAGACCAGCCCCAGGCTGAAGGCCAGTCGATTCATGTTTGCCGTTCGCATTCCCCGCCTCCTTCACAAGATGGTGAGTAAAAGTCCGCACCGACCCCCAGGGTCCGGGCCTCGCGCAGCCTAGCCGCGAGCCCTGGGCGCGAACTTGATCTAAGTTAATGTCCGCGGGCGTGAACGGCATCTGGCGCGGAGTTTATTGACCCATGTCAACTGTGGGGCCCTCTCCCGCGGATCCCGCGGTGCCTGGGAGGCGGGTCGGGCCCACTTGATGCCGGTCAATTGCCGCACCGCGGACCCTCGGTAGGGTGGGCCATCACCAGCGGAGGCCATGATGTCTGAGACCCCGGTTCCCCTCGTCCGCGCACGATCGGTCGTGCTTGCATTGGGCTTTCGCCCCTTTTTCCTGAGCGCCGGGATACTGGCGGTGGTGGCGCTGCCGCTCTGGCTGGCGCTGCTTCGGGGCTTGCTGCCCGGCGACCCCTACTACGGTGGCACCACCTGGCATGCCCACGCCATGCTCTTCGGCTACGGGACCGCGGTGATCGCGGGCTTTCTGCTCACGGCCAGCCGTAACTGGACCGGAATGGCGACCGCCTCCGGGGCGGAGCTGGCGGCGCTGGCGGGGCTCTGGCTGGCGGGGCAGATCGCCCCCTGGCTGCCCATGCCGGGCCCGCTGATCGCGGTGGTGGACCTGGCCTTTCCCCTGGTCCTGGCCCTGTCGCTGGTCAAACCCCTTTGGTTTGGCCCCAACCCGGTCAACCGGGTCTTTCTGGGCCTGCTGCTGGCCATGGGCGGCGCCTCGTTGCTGGTCCATCTGCAGGCCTTGCGCATCACCCAGGGCACGGCCCTGATGGGCGACAAGCTGATGCTGGACCTGATCCTCGTGACCCTGCTGATCGTCTCCGGGCGCATCATGCCCTTCTTCACCCGCTCCGCGATCTCGGGGTCCGATCCCCAGGTGCGTCCCTGGGTGGAGGGCCTCACCTTCGCGGTGGCGGGGCTTTGGCTGCTGAGCGATGTGGCGAGCCACGCGAGCCCCCTGACGGGCGTGCTCGCCCTCGCCTTGGCGGCGATCCAGGCCCTGAGGCTCTCGGGTTGGCACCATCCGCGCGTCTGGGGCGACCCGCTGCTGTGGGTGCTCTACAGCGGCTACCTGTGGCTGATCCTGGGGCTCGCCCTCAACGGCCTCGCCCACCTGGGCCTCACCGCGCCATTTCCCGCGCTGCATGCCCTCACCGTGGGGACCTTCGGCGTCTTCACCCTGGGGATGATGTCCCGCGTCACCCTGGGCCACACGGGTCGTGCGCTCCGCGCCCCGCCCGCCATGGTGGCTGCCTTCGGGTTGCTCAACCTGGCGGCCCTGGTGCGGGTCTTCGCGCCCCTCTTGTGGCCTACCCGCTACGGAGACTGGCTGCTGCTCTCTGGACTCTTCTGGACCCTGGCCTTCGGGGCCTTTCTCTGGATCCACGGTCCCATGCTGATCGCCCCGCGGGCGGATGGCCGCCCGGGTTGAGCCCAATCCTCGGAGCGCCGCGGCGACCCTTGATCGAGATCAAGGCCGGACCTTGTCCCCGGCGGCAAGGTTCGCCGGAGCAATAACGACAAGCCGCGCGGGGACTTTGCCCCGCGGATCCCTCCAGAGGAGCCCCATCATGACCCGACTTGCGCCGTGGTGCGTCGGCCTGGCCGCGCTGACCTTTAGCCTTGCCGCCTATGGCGAGGGTGTTCGTTCCCCGACGATGCTTGCCTACACCTGCGCCGGCTGCCATGGCACCAACGGGGCCAGTGCCGGCGAGTACATGCCAACCATCGCCGGGCTCGACAAGGGCTACCTGGCCAGCGTGCTGGATGACTACAAGACGGGCCTGCGTCCATCGACCATCATGGGCCGCATCATGCGGGGGTACACGGACCAGGAGGTCGCGGCCATCGCCAGCTTCTTCGCCGAGCAGCCCTGGGTCTCCACGGATCGCACCACCAGCGCCGCCCTGGCCCACCGGGGTCAGGAGATCCACGACCTTCAGTGCGAGACCTGTCATGGGGATGGGGGCCGGGTTCAGGAGGACGAGTCGCCCCGCCTCGCCGGTCAGTGGTCCGAGTACACACGGTATGCCCTGGAGAATTGCCGGGCGCAGGGTAAGCGCTGCGACCCCCGCAAGATGGGGGAGCGGGTCATGAAGCTGAGCGACGAGGACCTCGAGGCACTCGCCCAGTATTACGAGAGTCAGAAGTAGGAGAGGAGGGGAGATGAGCACAACCACACGCAGAACCTTCCTCAAGGCCTCTGCCGGCGCGGCGGCGGCATCGCTGCTCGGCTTCCCGGCCATCCTCCGCGCCGCGCCTCCCAAGGCCCGGGTGGTGATCATCGGCGGCGGCTACGGCGGAACCATCGCGGCCAAGTACATCCGCATGATGGACCCCGGCATCCGGGTCACGCTGATTGAGAAGAACGATGTCTATGTCTCCTGCCCCCTGAGCAACGAGGTCCTCGCCGGGGAGCGGGACCTCAAGAGCCTCACCTTTGACTACCGGGGGCTCAGCCGCCGCGGTATCGCCGTGGTCCAGGACGAGATCGTCGAGATCGACCCCGCCCAAGGATTCGTTCGCGGCGCGAGCGGCGGGCGCTACAACTACGACAAGCTGGTGGTAGCGCCCGGCATCGCCTTCCGGTTCGAGGCCATCGAGGGGATGAGCGAGGAGGTGGCCAACAAGACGATCCCCCACGCCTGGAAGGCCGGTCCCCAAACCCTGCTGCTGCGCAAGCAGTTGGAGGCCATGCCCGATGGCGGCGTCTGTGCCATCGTGGCGCCGCCCAATCCGTTCCGTTGCCCTCCAGGTCCCTATGAACGAGCGGCCCAGATCGCCCTCTACTTCAAGCACCACAAGCCCAAGTCCAAGGTCCTGATCCTCGACGCCAAGGATGCCTTCTCCAAGCAGGGCCTGTTCAGGGCCGGCTGGGCCGAGCACTATGGCGACATGATCGAGTGGGTCTCGGGGGCCGAGGGGGGCATCATCGAGTCCATCGACCCCAAGACGCGCACCCTGACGGGCTCGGTGGAGGAGTTCAAGGCCGACGTCATCAACCTGATCCCGCACCAGAAGGCGGGGGTGCTGGCGGAGAAGGCGGGGCTGACCAATGAGACCGGCTGGTGCCCGGTGAATCAGCAGACCTTCGAGTCCAGCCTGCACCCCAACGTCTATGTCATTGGAGACGCGGCCATCGCCGGGGCCATGCCCAAGTCCGGTTATGCGGCCAACTCCCAGGGCAAGGTGTGCGCGGCGGCCATCGTGGCGGCGGTGAACGGCCAGCCGGCCCCGGCCCCTTCCTACGTGAACACCTGCTATAGCATCATCGCCCCGGATCACGGAATCTCGGTGGCGGGGGTCTACCAGCTCCAGGACGGCAAGATTGTCGAGGTGCCCGGCGCGGGCGGCCTGTCGCCGGCGGACGCGGACGCGCGCACCCGGGCCGTCGAGGTGAAGTTCGCCATCGGCTGGTTCCGCAACATCACGGCGGATATGTTCACCTGACGTAAAAACACGCCTCAATCAAATGAAATTCACCAGGAATCTGCTCGCGCTTGTCGGCCTGGTGGTGGTCCTAGGTGCGGCCTTCAGCTATCTGGCCTGGGGCAGCCGGCTCGCCGCCTTCGACCCGGGCTTCCCCAAGGCCTACGGCGAGTTCGCCCAGCGGCTACTGGAGACCGGGGACCCGGGGGTGGCGATGATGTGGTCGAT
>JBLMWY010000365.1:0-16984 GCA_050257475.1 Bdellovibrio bacteriovorus | reverse complement strand
TGGCGCTTTTTCGAGGACGCAATCAAGGGGTCCTGAGCCTGGATCTGCTGCCAGGCCCGGAGGAGGACCCGGATGCCCCCTTTCAGGCCCTGGTGGCCTTCCGCTTCGGCATTGCCCGGCTGGGTCGGGCGGCGGACGACTGGCTCCTGGAGACGGTGCGCAAGGCCTGGAGGGTCAAGCTCTCGACTCGCTTGGAGCTGGACCTCAAGGGCCTGCTCCTGGGTTCGGCGGAGGAGGAGGCGATCCGCGTCTTTGGGCTTAACCTCAAGGCCCTGTTGCTGGCGGCACCCGCGGGGCGGCTTCCCACCCTGGGGCTGGATCCGGGGCTGCGCACGGGGGTCAAGGTAGCCATCGTGGACTCCACCGGCCGGGTCGCCGCCACCGATACCATCTATCCCCATCCGCCGAAGAACCAATGGGACGCCTCCATCACCCGCTTGGCGGATCTGTGCCGGGCCCACCAGGTGCGGCTCATCAGCGTCGGCAATGGCACGGCCTCGCGGGAGACCGATCGGCTTGCCCGGGAACTGATCCGGCGCCACCCGGGGCTCGGGCTGCGCTCCCTGGTGGTGAGCGAGGCCGGGGCCTCTGTCTATTCCGCCTCGGAGCTGGCCTCCAAGGAGCTCCCCAGCCTCGACGTGTCCCTGCGCGGGGCTGTGTCCATCGCCCGTCGGCTCCAGGATCCCCTGGCGGAGCTGGTCAAGATCGAGCCCAAGGCCATCGGAGTGGGTCAGTACCAGCACGATGTCAATCAGACGCGGCTCGCCCGTACCCTGGAGGCCGTGGTAGAGGATTGCGTCAACGCGGTCGGGGTGGATCTGAACACGGCCTCGGCGCCCTTGCTGGCCCAGGTCTCGGGCCTCAACCGAGGGCTGGCGGAGCAGATCGTCGCCTACCGCGAGTCCCAGGGGGCCTTCGCCAATCGTCGCGCGCTGATGGCGGTCCCCCGCTTCGGCGACAAGGCCTTCCAGCAGAGCGCTGGCTTCCTGCGCATCCCCGACGGGGACGAGCCCCTCGACGCCTCCGCCGTCCACCCCGAGGCCTACCCCGTGGTGCGGCGCATCTGCGAGCGCAGCGGCAAGGGTATCCGCGAGCTGATTGGGGATACCGCCACCTTGCGTCGGCTCGATCCCATCGCGTTCTCCGATGAGCGCTTTGGCCTGCCCACTGTCAAGGACATCCTGGCGGAGCTGGAGAAGCCCGGTCGGGATCCTCGGCCCGAGTTTCGGACCGCCGAGCTTCGGGAGGGGGTTGAGACCCTGCAGGACCTGGAGCCCGGCATGGTGCTGGAGGGTACGGTGACCAATGTCACCAACTTCGGCGCCTTCGTGGACATCGGCGTCCACCAGGATGGCCTGGTGCATATCTCTATGCTGGCCGAGCGTTTCGTCAAGGACCCCCATGCGGTGGTCAAGTCTGGTGATCTGGTCAAGGTGAAGGTCCTGGAGGTGGACTCGCAGCGTAAGCGAATCGCGCTGAGCATGCGTCTGGGGGAGCCCGCCACCCGGGGTGCCCCGAGGCGTCCGGACGGGGCTGGACGGGGCGAGCGCCAGGGTGCCGGGCGGCCTGAGCCGAGCCGCCCCCGCCCGGGCCAGCCGACGCCTCCGAGGGAGAAGGGGACCGGGGTCCTGGCGGCGGCCTTCGAGAAGGCGCGCAAGGGCTGACCTCCCGAAGGATGGGTCCGACCCGGGCCGAGATCGGATCACTCCCTGGGGCTCGGGCCCCTGTGCCGGGGCGTCGTCTCGGGGCTCGGCGCTTGCGGTGAGGGTCGTTCAGGGGGGGTGTCGAGGATGGCGAGCCGACGGCGGCGGGACGACCTGGGCGCGCGGGTTCGCAAGGCGCCGTCGCCCATTCATGGTTTTGGCTGCTTTGCCCGCATCGCCTTTCAGCGCGGCGACCGCATCGGCACCTACGACGGCACGGAGGTCGTGGAGGATGGGACCTATGTCCTCTGGGTCTATGACGCCGAGGGCCAGGTGCTGAGCGCCCGCGAGGGGCGCAACCTGTTGCGCTGGCTCAATCACAGCCCGGATCCCAATGCGGAGTTCGACCTCTTCGAGCTCTTCGCCCGCCGTCCCATCGCGGCGGGGGAGGAGATCACCATCGACTACGGGGGGGCAGCCCCGCCGTAGGACAGACAGGGCCCAGGCTGAACGCTCTGTCCACGGCCCCCTCCCTCGCCCTCGGGCGATCGGGTGCCATCCCCGGAGAGGTCGGGCTCGATGGCGTGGTCTAGACTGGAAAAAAAACTGGCCCGGGCCCCCGAGTGAGTCGTCGCGTGACGGTCTCACCTTGGGGGGAGCGCCAGGATAACCAGGGGACGCGCTGCCATGGATACCTCGCCCGAGTCACTGGGACCCGCGGGTCCCGTCCTTGCCCTATCGTCCAACCCCGAGCTGCTCGTGCGCCTGAGGTCCGCCCTCGCCTGCGACGGACTCACCCTGGCGCGGGTCGCGACCCTCCCCGAGCTGATTCAGCGCCTCGCCGGTGACGCCGCTTCCGGGGGCGCGGCCTCCCGCGCCCGATTGGTCCTGGTGGACATGGCGGCACTGACAGATCCTCAAGCCCTCGTGGCCCTGGGCCCCCTGGTGGAGGCGTCGAAGGGAACGGGGCCACTCCTGGTCTGTCTCGCCGCCGAGACGGATCTGCGCGGTCGCCTGGCCGCCCTGCGCACCGGGGCGGCCGAGTGTCTGTCCGGTGAGGGCGACTCAGTCCAGACGATCGCCAGGATCCGCTCGCTCTTGGGTCTGGATGGGGAAGTGCCGGCGCGGGTCCTGGTGGTGGACGATCAGCCGGTCTCGGCGCTGTTCGCGGCTCGCGTGCTCGAGGGCGCCGGCATGGCGACCGAGCGGGTGGGGGATCCACTGGCGGTGCTGGACGCGCTGGAGCGGTTCAGGCCCGACCTGGTGCTGATGGACCTTCACATGCCGGGGGCGAGTGGGATCGAGCTGACGCGCATCATCCGGGATCAGGCCCAGTTCGCCGATCTGCCCATTGTCTTTCTCTCGGTGGAGATGGACCCCGGCCAGCAGCTCAATGCCCTGCGGGTGGGTGGCGACGACTTCCTGGCTAAGCCGGTGCTCCCCCAGGTCCTGGTGGACTGCGTGCGCCGCCGGCTTGCGATCGCGCGGCGGCGGCTCCGTCAGAAGGCGACCTTGAGTCTCTTGGACCCGATCACCGGTCTGGCCAGCCGCGAGCACCTGCTGGCGCGGATCGACCGCCAGATGGCGGCGGGCGCCGGCCCCCAATGGGCCCTGCTGTACCTGGAGCATGCCTGGGAGGAGCCGGTCCTGCAGCGGGTGGTTCCCGTGATTGCGGGCCTCGCGGACTCAGATGATGTGGTGGCACGGGTTGGCGAGCACGGCCTCGGGATCCTGGCTCGCAGGACTGGCACGGATGCCCTGGCGCGCTTCGCCGAGGGACTGGTGGCCGGGGTACAGGAGGCCCTCGGGGACGGCGCCGCGGTCCGACGGGGCTCCTTCGGGGTTGGCTGGTGCCCCCTGCATCTGGGCGGGGATGAGGCCGTGACCTTGGTGTCGCGGGCCCGCAAGGCCGCCCAACTGGGGCTCAGCGCGGGTACCGGCGGGCCGGTGCCCTACCTCCAGGCGCCCAGGGCCCCAAGGACGGAGGAACGGGATCCCATCCTGGCGGCCATCGAGGCGCAGCGCTTCCAGTCGCTCTACCAGCCCATCGTGGATCTCTGGGAGGCGGGACGGGCACGCTATGAGCTCGCCGTGCGCCTGCGCCTGGGGGATGGGGAGCTCCTGGTGCCGCGCGCATTCGCCCCCTTGGCCGTGCGTGCCGGTCTTGCCCGCAGGGTGGATCACTGGACCCTGAGGGCAGGTCTGGAGGCCCTGGTGGGGTGTCGTAGCACCGGGCGGATGGTGGAGCTTCTGGTTCCCCAGAGCATGGTCAGCCTCAGCCTGGATCCCTGGGTCGATGCCCTACGAAACGCCATTGACGCCCTGGACCTCATTCGTTGGCGTCCCCTGATCCAGCTTCAGCTCGCCGATGTGGACAGGAACCTGGCGCTCGCCGCCCGGCGGGCAACCGAGCTCGAGCGCTTCGGCATCCGCTTGTGTCTGGACGGATTCCGGGACGGCCCCCGAGGTGACCGGGTCCTGGCAGCTGTCCCGGCGGCGTTGGTGCGGCTGCCGCTGGATGCGACCCGGGACTGGCGTCCGGAGCGACTCAAGGACCTGGTGGCCCGGTTCCGGGCGCGGGGGATTCGGGTCATCGCCGGTGGTGCGGACGCGCCGGAGGCCATCGCCCGCGTGTGCGCGGCGGGGGTGAGCCTGATCCAGGGACCCTTCGTGCATCCGCCGCTGGAGTCCATGAGCTTCGATTTCACCAGCACCGAGCCGGCGGTTTGATCGATCCCGAGCGGTCGTGGAGGCTAGTTGGCCGCCGCCGGGCCGGTGGCCGTGAGGGTGGTGAGCGGGTCCCCCTCGGTGGCCTCATCGTCTCCGGGCTCCTGCTCGGCAGGCTCCAGCGCCTCGATCACCAGCTCGGTGCGCTGGTTCTTGGCACGCTCGGCCCGGGTCGGGGTGCGCCTTCCGGTCGCCACCAGGGGGGCCTCCTCGCCGCGACCCTGGGCGCTGATCCGCTGCGGCGACACGCCCCGTCCCACCAGGTAGTCCTTGATGGCATCTGCTCGCCGCTGGGACAAGCGAAGATTGTAGCCGGCGTCCCCCTCGTCATCGGTGTGTGACAGGACCTGGATCCGGGTGTTGGGGTTCTCCGCCAGCAGCCTCCCGACGCCGTCCAGGAGCCGGCGAGACGGCTTGGGAACCTCGTGGTCCTTTTGCGGATAGCGGACCAGCTCCCCCAGATTCACCTCCAGCCGGCCATCTCGGTTGCTTGGGGTGAGGCGCAGGTCCTCCAGTCCCAGGGCGATTGCGCCCAAGTCCTCCGTCGGGTACGCCTTGAGGGCCTCCATCCGGCGGGTGCGTAGGCTGATGCTCAGCACCCCGGGGGCGTTCTCGAAGGCGATGGTGGGATTCGCGGCCGTTCCTGGGCTCGCGGGGATCGAGCTGGGGGGGGAGGGGACCCCGGTGTCCTGGGTCGGACCAGGAGGCCCAGGTGTCGCGGCGTCTCCCCCAGGACCAGGGCCTGGGCCCCGGAGGCGCTCGGATACGGCCTCTTGTGCGGCCTGAGCGCTCAAACCGGACGGAGCTGGCTCTTCGGGTGCCAGAAGCACGAGGACCGCCAAGCCCGAAAGGCCAAGGCCAACGAGGCCCAGGAGCCCCCAAAGGATTCCCCGAGTGCGAATCCCGCTGGGCCGCTGCTGGGTAGGCGGGTGCCCGCCGCCAGGGGTGGAGCTGGTCCGCTGTGCTCGACTGGATAGTTGCTGGGTCATGGCTCGGACTCTGAGGTGGCGAATGGGCCGGCGGTGCTTGCCGATCACGGCCTCGCGGGCGCGTTTGCTCCTTGCCTGTCTGCTCGATCCGTCTGGTCGCGGACTGTGTGGCTCCCTAGGTCCAAGATGGGGCCGAGGGGGCGGCGCGTGACGGGTTACTCTCGACTGCTTTGCCGCGCCGGGTCCGCTGCCGAGGCGTTCGCTCGGTCGCTTCAAGCGGTGGCGTCCCTGCGGCGCGGCGGTGTCGGGGATCGCCGTCCCTATGCCTGCGGCGCCGACCAGTTAACATACTCGGATTCGCCGCCCGGCGCAGTGGGTCTGAAGCGGGCAGTTGATCTCCACAAACCAACTCCGGCCAACCGGGGGACTTCAGGGCCCTCCGACGCCCTCGTTTATTCCCATTGAGCCCACCGAGTTTTCCTAGCCAGAGCGACCTCGGGACCTGCCTCGTCGCGGACCGCCAGTCCCTGGGGGCGCGGTTGCGCGGCCTGCGTCGCCGTGCTCGTGACGGGCAGCCTTACGACCAGGGGCTCGAGCGGCTCTGGCAGTCGATCCGTGCCTCCCAGGCCCTGGTGGAGCGTCGCCGCGCCCGGGTGCCGGCCATCCAGTATCCGCTGGAGCTCCCGGTGAGCGAGCGCCGCACAGAGGTGGCCGAGCTGATCCAGGGTCACCAGGTGGTGGTCCTGTGCGGGGAGACCGGCTCCGGCAAGTCCACCCAGCTCCCGAAGATCTGCCTGGGGTTGGGCCGCGGTCTTACCGGCCGTATCGGCCATACCCAGCCCAGGCGCATCGCCGCCCGCAGCCTGGCGAGCCGTATTGCCCAGGAGCTGGGGGGCGAGACGGGCGCCCTGGTGGGCTACAAGGTGCGATTCCACGACCGTGTGTCCCCTGAGACCAGCATCAAGCTGATGACCGATGGGGTCCTGCTCGCGGAGATCCAGCGGGATCGGCTGCTTCTGGAATACGACACCCTGATCGTGGACGAGGCCCATGAGCGGAGCCTCAACATCGACTTCCTGCTGGGTTATCTCAAACAGCTCCTGCCGCGGCGGCCGGATCTCAAGGTCATCGTGACCTCGGCGACCATCGACCCCGAGCGCTTCGCCCGCCACTTCGCGGATGGGGCGGGCAACCCGGCACCGGTGATCGAGATCTCCGGTCGCACCTATCCGGTAGAGGTCCGCTACCGGCCGCCCGTGGAGGACGAGAATGCCGGGGAGCGGGACGAGGCCATGCAGCAGGCCATCTCGGAGTCGGTCGCCGAGCTAGCCCGGGAGGGTCAGGGCGACGTGCTGGTGTTCCTCTCGGGCGAGCGGGAGATCCGGGAGACCGCCGAGACCCTGCGCAAGCATCACCCGCCTTCCACCGAGATCCTGCCGCTCTTTGCCCGGCAGGGGCCCGAGGAGCAGGCCCGGGTCTTCCAGGCCCACGGCACCCGGCGGGTGGTGCTGGCCACCAACGTGGCGGAGACCTCCCTCACGGTCCCCGGCATCCACTATGTGGTGGACCCGGGGTTTGCCCGCATCAGCCGCTACAGCCATAGGAGCAAGGTCCAACGCCTGCCGGTGGAGCGCATCTCCCAGGCCTCCGCCAATCAGCGCCGGGGGCGTTGCGGCCGGGTGGCCTCGGGCATCTGCATCCGGCTCTACACCGAGGACAGCTTCGCCGCCCGGGCCCCCTTCACGGAGCCCGAGATCCAGCGCACCAACCTGGCGGCGGTCATCCTGCAGATGAAGGTGCTGGGGTTCGGGGCCATCGAGTCGTTCCCCTTCCTGGATCCGCCGGACTCGCGGCTGGTCAGCGACGGCTACCGCACCCTGGAGGAGCTCGCCGCCATCGATCGGCTTGGCGAGCCCACCCCGCTGGGGCTCAAGCTGGCGCGTCTGCCCGTGGACCCGCGAATCGGCCGCATGCTGCTGGCGGCGGCGGATCTCCACTGTCTCGCGGAGGTGCTCATCATCGCCAGCGCCCTCAGCGCGCAGGACCCTCGGGAGCGGCCTCTGGATCGCCAGCAGGCGGCGGACGAGATCCACGCCACCTTCAACCACCCGGACTCGGACTTCCTGACCTTCCTGAACCTGTGGGCCTTCCTAGAGCGGGAGCGCAAGGCCCTCTCCAAGGCCCAGTTTCGCAAGCTCTGCCAGCGTCACTTCCTGTCCTGGAACCGGGTGCAGGAATGGCGCGACGTCCATGCCCAGCTCCATGAGCAGTTGGCGGAGATGGGGATTGTGCCCCACCCCCGCACGGAGCGGGGTCCTCACTCATCCCTCTCCGCCCGGGAGAGGGGGGCCGGGGGGGCAACAGTGAACCAGGCCCGCCGGGAGCGGGCGCTATCTTCCCCCCTCGCCCTCGGGGAGAGGGGGGCCGGGGGGGGTGAGGGAACAGCCCCCGGCACCCCCGAAGAAATCCATCGCGCCCTGCTCACCGGGCTCCTCTGCAACATCGGATTCAAGGACGAGCGGGACTACCAGGGGGCCCGCAACAGTCGGTTCTCCATCCACCCGAGCTCGGGGCTCTTCAAGGAGCCGCCCAAGTGGATCGTGGCCGCCGAGCGCATCGAGACCACCCGTCACTACGGTCGCATCGTGGCCCGGGTCCAGCCCCAGTGGATCGAGTCGGCCGGGGCCCACCTGCTGCAGCGCAGCTACTCCGAGCCCCACTGGCAGGCGGATTCCGGGCAGGTGGCGGCCTATGAGCGGGTGACACTCTTCGGGGTGACCCTGGTGCCCAAGCGACGGGTCAACTACGGGCCCATCAACCCCGCAGAGTCCCGGGAGATCTTCCTGCGCTTCGCCCTCGTGGGTGGGGACTTCGACACCCGGGCGCCCTTCTGGCGTCACAACCGGGATCTGATCGAGTACGTCCAACACCTGGAGGCCAAGTCTCGCCGCCGGGACATCCTGGTGGACGAGGAGGCCATCTTCGGCTTCTATGCCACCCGGGTCCCCGAGGGCATCTATTCCAAGGCCCAGTTCGAGCAGTGGCTACGGACCGCCACCCGGAAGGACCCCAAGATTCTGCACATGCGCATCTCCGATGCGATGCGCCACGGGGCCGAGGCCGTGACCGCCGAGGCCTTCCCCGACAGCCTGGCGGTGGGCGCCACCGCCCTGCCGCTGGAGTATCACTTCGATCCCGGTCAGGCGGCGGACGGGATCACCCTGGTGGTGCCCCTGCCGCTGATCAACCAGGTCTCCCCCGAGCGCCTCGAGTGGGTGGTGCCGGGGCTGCTCACCGAACGCATTACCGCCCTGCTGCGGGGCTTGCCTAAGCCCATCCGCAAGTCCCTGGTCCCCATCCCGGACACCGCGGAGCGACTCGCGGCCGCCCTGAGCCCCTCAGACCGGCCCCTGGTCCAGGCCCTGGGTGAGGCGATCAAGGCCCTGACCGGCATCCAGGTCCCGGAGGATGCCTGGGACCCGGGCTCAGTCCCGCCGCACCTGCGCATGAAGGTGCGGCTGGTGGACGATGAGGGGCGGGCGGTGGCGCAGGGAGACGACCCGGCAAGGCTCAAGCGGGAGCACGGCGGGGCGGGGCGGGCGAGCTTTGCTCGCATCCCGGCGAGCGACCTGGAGCGGGAGGGGATTACCCGCTGGGACTTCGGGGACCTGCCGGAGCAGGTGGACTTGATGCGGGGCGGGATCCGGGTCCGGGGCTACCCGGCCCTGGTGGATCACGGGGATTCGGTGGCGATCCGGATACTGGACTCGCCGGAGGGGGCGGAAATGGCCATGCGCGGCGGCCTGCGCCGACTCTTCGGACTCCAGCTCGGGGCTGACCTGCGCCGCCTGCGCAAGGATCTACCCGGACTGGACCGGCTGCGTCTCCAGTATGCCAAGGCGCCCCACTCCCCGCGAGCCGAGGTCGGCGGCCCGGAGGCGGGGACGGGTCAGGGAAAGGGGGTGGCGCGCGGGTGGGACCTGGCGGATGAGCTCATCGCCCTGATCCTCGACCTGACGTTCCTAGAGGGGCTGTCCCCAGTGCGACAACAGGCGTTCTTCGAGCGGCGCCTGGCCGAGCGTCGCGGGCGTCTGTGGGACACCGCACGGGAGGTCTGCGACCTGGCGGCACGGATCCTCGTAGCCTACCAGTCCCTGCGTGTCCGGCTCGGCGCCATCCATCAGATCAATTGGCTGGACTCGGTGCGGGACATCCGCGCCCAGTTGGACGCATTGGTCTTTCGGGGCTTCCTGCAGGAGATACCGTTTGCCAACCTCAAGGAGTACCCCCGCTATCTCAAGGCGGTGGAGCAGCGGTTGGAGAAGCTCCAGCATGCGGCCGGTCGGGATCAGCAACGCATGGCGGAGATGGCCGAGCTCCAGTCCCGATGGCGCGAGCGCTTAGGCGCCGTCCAGTCCGCCGGCCGCCGGGATGGGCGTCTGGAGGAGATCCGCTGGATGCTGGAGGAGCTGCGGGTCTCGCTCTTCGCCCAAGCGCTCGGGACCGCCTATCCCGTCTCAGTCAAGCGCATCGAGGGTCGCTGGCGGGAGCTCGGACTTTAGGCTTGAGGGCCAAGGGCCAAGGGCCGAGGCGTAAGGTGCGAATCAACGCCGGGACAGCACGATCAGGCGGTCCCCCCGCTGGATGCTCAGGCTCTGGATGCGGCCCGCGCGGCGTGCCAACCGGGCCAGATCGGTCAGGCCCTGGACCCGTTCCCCGTTGACCGACAGGATGCGGTCACCCTCCTGCAGCCCGGATGTCCGGGCCGGACTGTCCTGGTTGACGGTGCCTACCTGCACGGCGGGCGTCCCGTCCCTGACCTCGCCCAGCAAGGCCCCGGCGAGGCTGGCGGCCACCTGCTCACCGGGCACGAAGCCCCGGTAGGGGTCGGCGATCTCCCCCTTGAGGGTCAAGGTGCGTCCGTCCCGCAAGACCTCCAGGGTCACCTTGGCCCCGACCGGGAGCAGCCCGAAGCGGGTGCGGATGTCCGCGGCCCCGCCGATGGGTCGGCCATCAAGGGCCACCACCAGGTCGCCTTCGCGCAGACCCGACTCCGCCGCCGCCGAGCCCGGCTCTACGGCGGTGACCAGGGCGCCGGAGCGACCCTCAATCCCGAGGGCGGCCGCAAGCTCCGGCGTGAGCTCCTGAACCGAGACGCCGAATTCGCCACGCCGAATCCGGCCATGACGCAGAACCTGCTCCATCACCGCGCGGGCCATGTTGGTGGGGATGGCGAATCCGATGCCGATATTGCCACCCCCGGGGGCCAGGATGGCCGTGTTGATCCCGACCAGCTCGCCGCGCAGGTTTACGAGGGGCCCGCCGGAGTTGCCGGGATTGATGGAGGCGTCGGTCTGGATGAAGCTCTCGTAGCCCTCGATCCCGAGCCCGGAGCGGCCGAGCCCGCTGACGATCCCCGAGGTCACCGTCTGCTTCAGGCCGAACGGGTTGCCGATCGCCACCACGAAGTCGCCCACCCGCAGGGCGTCGGAGTCGGCCATTGGCAGATTGCGCAGCGTCCCGGCGGGCAGCCCGCGAGTGGGCAGCCGTAGCACCGCCACATCCGTCTCGGGATCGGCACCCAGGAGATCGGCATCCAGGGTGCGGCCATCCTGGAGTGTCACCCGGATGCTCTCGGCCTTGGCGATGACGTGATGGTTGGTCAGGGCGATGCCCTGCTCGGCGTCCACGATGACACCCGAGCCCAGGCTGTTGGACTCGCGCCGCTCCTGCCGGGGGAGCTCGAAGAAGTGGCGGAAGAAGGGGTCCCGCAGCAGGGGGTGATCTGCGGTCTCGATGCGGGTCACCGTCGAGACGTTAACCACGGCCCCCATGACACGTTCCAACATGGGGGCCAGGGTCGGCAGTGGCTGGCCCTCGGCACTGGCCGGCAGCGCGGCGCGCGCGGGGGCCAGCAAGAAGCAGAGGAGCAGGGCGACCAGGGGCGGCCGGAGGGGATTGGTCATGCAGTCTGGATATCGGGGCTTACCCATGGGTAATCTGCGTGGATTTGGGACCTGATCGGCCTTAAGGCTTGGGGTCGATCCGTGGCGGGTAGGCGGGCACGGGGAAGGGCGTGACCTTCCCGCCCTCGCCGACGTCGAGGACGCGGGCTGGCCCCTCCTTCTCCACCTCGTCCACCCGGATCACGGCGTGGATGGGGATCAGGGTGCGCTCCACCCCCTTGAACTCGGACCTCAGTCGCTCCACTGCGGGGTCCACCAGGACCGCACTGGTCTCCTCGAAGGTGAGGCCGCTGACCTCGATGAAGCCGTAGAGATCGCCTTGGTGCACGCGTTTGGCATAGATCTCGTAAACCTTGCCTTGGCTCTGGAAACTGATCCGAAAGAGGCGCATGTCTAGGGTCGCGGCCTGGAGGACAGGCGTGAAAGTCTAACCCCTTCCGCCCCCAAGTTGGCCATATCCCCTGTCAGACCGCACCCTGGGCGTATGGCCCGCCCCGCTGCAAGCGCTGTGTCGGGAGGGCGGTTTGGGAGGGCCCCTGTAGGTTCATCGGAGCGCGAGGTAATGCCACATGAATGCCGTCGGTGCCTTGATCGCAGTCTCACTCCTCCTGCTGCTCGCCTTGGGGGCGGCCGCCCTCTTTTTGTCCGGAACCAACAGTCGCGACGCAAATGCGGCCGATCCCGTCAAGGGGCCCAATGAGCGCTAGTCCCCGCCGTTGCCGAGGCGCCGCTTGGTTCGCGACTGTGGTGCTGGGTCTCGCGCTAGGTGGATGTGCGGTGGGCCAGCGGCCCGGCGCCGATGGCACCCTGATTCTGATCCCGAGCCCCGTGGTGATCCCGGCCGGCAGCGCCCATGCCCGATTTCAGGGCGGGCGTCAGGTCGCCGGGACAGGCAGGCTCGATCCCTATTGCGAGCTTGAGATCAGAACGGTGTCAGAGGCGCCCCAGGAGGCGCTGCCCGGTCGTTACCGCGTCTCGGTGTCGCGCTACACCCTGCTGCTGGACCCGACGACGCGGCTGCCCGCCCTGCTTACGGGGTTCAACTGCTCGGATCCTCTCTTTCAGGAGTCCTTTTGGCGCCTGTCGAGTGAGGCCGGGGGCAACCTGCACTCCCTGCGCTGCATACGCCCCATCTACCACTGCGCCCTGGTACCCCCGCTGACCCTGGACGAGGTCGGGGCCATCACCGGACCTGCGATCCAGGTGCAGCGACCGGACGGCTGACCCCTCGAGCGCCCGGCGGCCGGTCGTGCGGAAGGGGCTCGGAAAGGGCCCCCTGGGGTCGAGAGACCGCGCGCCTTCAGGGCGGCGCGGCGGTGCAGTCCCCAAGATAGCAGTAGACGCGCAGCACGCGCCCGTCCTGGCAGGGGACCCGGTGCCGCTCCCAGTCCGCCCCGGCAGAATCAAGCCTGGCCCCGCTGTCGGTGAGCGCGCAGCCCCGGCTTTGGGCGTAGTCCTCCGCGTAATAGGCCCAGGTCCCGACCGGACCCAGGGGGGCGGTGCCCTCGGGCCTCCGGGGCGCCCGCTCGCCGACGCCCGGGCTTGGCTCTGAGGCGTGGCCTCCGGATGCGGGCCGGGTATCCCAGCGCGCACGCAGGGAGGACAAGGCATTGGCTAGGTTGAGCCCGTAGCGATCCGTCACGTCAGCGGATCTTTCCTCGGGTCCACCGGGTGACTCGAACTCTTCGGCGCGAAGCTGCACGCGCACGCCGCCGCCTTCCGCGCTGAAGCTGGCAAAGACCCGGATGACTCTTGAGGGGCCCGATCCCTCTGCCTCGTCGGCTTCCTCCAGCGTCTGCTCGAAGGCCACGCCTTCCGGCGCGACCCAGATCAGCCGCCAGCCCCGTGCCAGGGCGGACTCGATGGCGAACTCCCGCGTTTGGTCGAGGCCAGCTCCGTAGAGCAGGATGCTCGGGCCCGGCGAGCCCGCGGCGAGGGACGCGGACAGGATCAGGGCGGCGATCAGTGGGACCCGAGGCATCCGAGTGGTGGCGGGGCCGGGAGGGGTCACCGAACCTCCGCGACCCCAGACCATCGCTATTCCAGGCCCCGACAGACCCCGTTTTGGCATTTAACCAGGAAGCTGTCGGCGCTGCGGCAGGGCACCTTGTGGATCTCGCTGTCGGATCTGGACTCGATCAAGACGGCGCCCTCGTCGCTGACGTCGCAGCCGCGCAACCTGGCGTACTGCTCGGCGTAATAGGCCCAGGTGCCTGTCGAGCCAGATTGGTTGAGGGTGAGCATGTTTTGCTCGGATGGGACGGACTCAACGGGCACGGGTGGCAGCACGGTCCCTGTGACCGGGCCTGGCCCGCCACCCGTCGCTCCGCCACGAAGGGCGATATTGCCCTCGACGATGGGGGCGGGTCCTGCCCCGCGCGTCGGGGCCGCTGGCGCCGGCGTGGAGGGTGCAACCGGGGCCGCGGATGGGGCGGGGGACGCGAGCCGAGTCCCTGCGGCCGGTTCCGGCGGCGACGGAGGAGTGGGGGGCGCGGCCGGGCTCGGGGGGGAGGTCCGCGCGGCGCCGGTCGAGGCCCCCTTGGAGGCCTTTTCCTCTTCCAGGGTCTCCGCCCAGACCTTCACCAGGGGGTTAGTGCTCGCGGCGCCCGCCTCGGCGCGCTCCGCTTCTGCCTCGGCGCGAACCGCTTCCGACGGGGTTGAGCTGGCCACGCGCTGGCGGTTGGCCGCCCAATTGGAGCGCAGCGACTCCAGGGAGCGGTTCAGGGCATCCCGGTAGCTCTCCGTGTAGTCCACGCGCACGGGGGACTTCTCGCCTGGAGGCTGGCTGACCAGCTCCGCCCCTAGGGCGACCAGGACCCCGTCCGAGCGCTGGACGAAGGCGGAGGTCACCTCGATGACAGGGGGAATCGCGCTTGCCGCGACGCCGACCGCCGCGGCGGCGGCGGAGCCGGGATCGACCGGCCTCTGGACCACCAATCGGTCCTCGGTGGACTTGAGGATGGTCCAACCCTTGCTCCGAGCGGCGCCCATGGCGAGGCCCTTGACATCCGCGCGGACCGCACCCGGCATCAGCATCTGGGGACGATTGCCGATATCCCAGGAGGGCTCGGACTGCGCCGTCGGCGTGCTGGCGCACCCCCCCAAGATCCCCACGCCGAACGCGATCAAACCCGCGGTCGCGAAACTGCTCAGCTTCACCGAGATTCCCCGTGCCCTTGAAACGCCTGCCCTCGGGGTCGGCCCCAAACGACCAGACTCCCGCTCAATTAAGGGCGCGATGCTAGCACAGGGGGTGCCTGCGGGTCTGGGGCGGCGGTGCATCGAGCAGCCGATCCCCTGGGCTCGAACGACCGGTGTGGGCCTGATGCCGCAGGGCCACCGGCCACTAACCGCCGGCACCATTGCGCTGGTAGCATTGGGGCCTTTCCTGCGACGCGAGAGACCTGCACCATGGCCTACGAGAAGATCAAAGTTCCGACGGTTGGCGCCAAGATTGAGGTCAACCCGGACCTGTCCCTGTCCGTGCCGGATCAGCCCATCATCCCCTACATCGAGGGGGATGGTATTGGCATCGACATCACGCCCGTGATGATTCAGGTGACGGACGCGGCCGTGGCCAAGGCCTACGGGGGCCGGCGCCGCATCCAATGGATGGAGATCTTCGCGGGGGAGAAGTCGACCCGAACCTATGGGGAGGACGTCTGGCTGCCGGAGGAGACCCTGAGGGCGGTCAAGGAGTTCGTGGTCTCCATCAAGGGCCCCCTCACCACCCCGGTAGGGGGTGGCATCCGCTCGCTCAACGTCACCCTGCGCCAGGAGTTGGACCTCTATGTCTGTCTGCGCCCGGTGCGCTACTTCAGGGGAACGCCGAGCCCGCTGAAAGAGCCCGAGCACACCGACATGGTGATCTTCCGGGAGAACTCGGAGGACATCTACGCCGGTGTCGAGTGGCAGGAGGGGACCCCGGAGGTGCGCAAGGTCATCGATTTCCTCCAGCGGGAGATGGGCGTCACCAAGATCCGCTTCCCCGAGAGCTCGGGGATCGGCGTCAAGCCGGTCTCCCGGGAGGGTACCCAGCGCCTGGTGCGCAAGGCCATTCAGTACGCCATCGACAATGACAGACCCTCTGTGACCCTGGTCCACAAGGGGAACATCATGAAGTTCACCGAAGGGGCCTTCAAACAGTGGGGCTATGACCTGGCCAAGGCCGAGTTTGGCGCGGTGGAGCTGGACGGTGGGCCCTGGTGTCACTTCCAGAACCCCAGGAGCGGACGGGACATCGTGATCAAGGACGTGATCGCCGATGCCTTCCTGCAGCAGATCCTGCTGCGGCCGAAGGACTACTCGGTCATCGCCACCCTGAACCTCAACGGCGACTACATCTCGGACGCCCTGGCCGCTCAGGTCGGTGGCATCGGCATGGCCCCCGGGGCCAACCTTTCGGACTCCGTGGCCATGTTCGAGGCGACCCACGGGACCGCGCCCAAGTACGCGGGCAAGGATCAGGTGAATCCGAGCTCGCTGATCCTGTCCGCGGAGATGATGTTGCGCCACCTGGGGTGGAGCGAGGCGGCGGATCTGGTCATCCAGGGGGTCGAGGGGGCCATCGCGGCAAAGACGGTCACCTACGACCTGGAACGGCTGATGAGCGGCGCCACCAAGGTGAGCTGCTCCGGATTCGGAGACGCTGTAGTCGGCCAAATGTGAGGCGAGGCAGAATCCAGCTCTGGGGCCCTGAGCCCCAATCGACGGCGAGTCCGGACCCGCGGCGTCCAGCCGCGGGCCCCAACTGCGACCCGGTGCGCTCTCGCCCGGGCCGCCGCGGCGAGATCCCCTAGCTCACCCGGTGGACTCGGGCCGCGTGCAGGCCCTTGGGGCCCTGGGTGACCTCGAACTCGACCTTTTGCCCCTCGCGCAAGGTCTTGTAGCCATCCATGTCGATCGCGGAGAAATGGACGAAGACGTCCTCTTCCCGGCCGTCGGGTTTGACGAACCCATAGCCCTTGGCGTTATTGAACCACTTGACGATACCGCTGATCATTTTCGGGGTACTCCTCCTGGGGGGGCCGAGTCTTGCTCGGTGACTGTCTCTTGTTGTGGTATGGCGCCGGATCTTGAAAGCGGCGGGGGGCGCCATACGTCGCTAGTATAGTAACCTGATTTGCATGGTCAAATAGCCTTGCGGATCGGGTCCGACCCAGGGCCCCGGACGCGGCCTGCCGAGACCGCGCCATGTCGGGGCGCCGGGCCAGATTCCCTTGTCGGACGTCGCTGCGGCCGCGCGCTCCACGCGGCTGCACGCCGGCCTGGAACGGGCCCGCCGCGCGCCAAAACTCGACTAGAATCCCGAACCATGAGCGACGACATCCCGAGCGAGGAACGCGAGACCGGGCTCACCGTTCAGGAGGCGCGGCCCAAGCTGCGTCGGCCTCCGCTGTTCAAGGTATTGCTGCTCAATGACGACTACACCCCTATGGAGTTCGTCGTCCAGGTCCTGGAGACCTTCTTCGCCATGAACCGAGAGAAAGCCACCCAGATCATGCTCCATGTACACACGCGTGGGGTCGGGGTGTGCGGGGTATACACCCGGGACATCGCCGAGACCAAGGTCCAGCAGGTCAACGACTATGCCCGGGTCCACCAGCACCCCCTGATGTGCACCATGGAAGAGGCATGAGGTCGCCCCGATCTCAGACCTCGAGGGAACGAAGCGGTCAACAGACAGCGTTTTTTTCACCCCGGCTTGGACAGGTTCGAT
>JBLMWY010000364.1:0-9174 GCA_050257475.1 Bdellovibrio bacteriovorus | reverse complement strand
GTCGGGCGACTCCACCATGTTGTCCTGCTTGTCGCCGCGCATGCCGTGCTGAGGGCCGAAGGCGGCACTGACCTGCACGTCGCCCACCGCCATCAGGGCGTCCAGGCTGTGATGCCCCTCGCCGGTGAGTGACGCCGGGTGACCGAGGAGGGCCACCCGGCGGCCCCACAGGGGCCGGCGCAGCTCCGGGGTGGCGAGCAAGCGGTCGATTCCGAGCTGGATCATGGGCTGGCCTCAAACGCGGCGCCGGGTGGCGCGGGAGGCTGGATTGTCCCCGCATCGGAAGGTCGGCTCAATGCGGACCCCGCCGGCGGGCGGGTTATGATCCCCGTATGCGCCGCTCCGACTTCCGCTATGACCTGCCGCCCGCGCTCATCGCCCAGCGCCCCCTGGGCGCGCGGGGCGACTCCCGGCTGCTGGCCCTCGACGGCCACGATGGCCGCCTGAGGGACCTTCAGTTCGCCGATCTGCCGACGCTGCTCGCGCCGGGTGACCTGCTGGTCTTCAACGACACCCGGGTGATGCGGGCCCGGCTCTTCGGCCACAAGGACAGCGGCGGCCGGGTGGAGGTGCTGATCGAGCGCCTGCTCTCACCCGATGAGGCCTTGGCCCAAGTGCGGGCCAGCAAGTCGCCCAAGACCGGACACCTGATTCGCCTCGCGGGCGGGGAGCGGCTCCAGGTACAGGGTCGCGACGGAGACCTGTATCGGCTCCAGAGCTTGGACAGGCCCTTCCGCGTCCTGATGGAGGACCAGGGTCATCTGCCCCTGCCCCCTTACATCGAGCGGCCGGACGATGCGGCGGATGCCGAGCGCTACCAGACCGTCTACGGGACCCGGGAAGGGGCGGTGGCCGCCCCCACGGCCGGGCTCCACTTCGACCGGACCATGCTGGAGCGGCTGGACCGCCTGGGCATTGAACGCGCCGAGGTGACGCTGCACGTGGGGGCCGGCACCTTCCAGCCGGTTCGCGTAGAGGACCTCGACCAGCACCATATGCACGCGGAATGGCTCGAGGTGAGCGCGGCCCTGTGCGCGCGGGTCGAGGCCACGCGTGCCCGAGGCGGCCGCGTGGTGGCGGTGGGCACCACCAGCGTGCGCAGCCTGGAGAGCGCCGCCGCCGACGGAGGCCTGCGACCCTTCCAGGGAGATAGCCGGCTCTTCATCCGCCCGGGCTACCGCTTCCGGGTGGTGGACGCCCTGATCACCAACTTCCATCTCCCCGAGTCCACCCTGCTGATGCTGGTGTGCGCCTTCGCCGGGTACCAGTCGGTCATGGCGGCCTACCGCCATGCCGTCGCCGCTGGGTACCGCTTCTTCAGCTACGGTGACGCCATGTTCCTGACCCGCTCCGATCGGCCCTGAGACCGCCCCGCCTCCCCAGAGACCAGCGCCCAAGTTGGATCCAGGCGAGCGCAGCCCCCATTCTCTTCCACGCCACGCACACCCCGGCACCACGACGGGGACCAGAACCGATGGAGTCTGACATGGTGTTCCGACAGCTCTTCGACCGCGAATCCTCCACCTACACCTATCTGTTGGCCCAGCGCGCCGGTGGCGAGGCGCTGCTGATCGACCCGGTCCTGGAGCGGGTCGATCAGTATCTGGGCCTGATCGAGCAGCTTGATCTGCGCCTGGTGCTGGCCGTGGACACCCACATCCATGCCGACCATGTGACGGGACTGGGCGCCCTGAGGGAACGCACGGCGTGCGTCAGCGCGATGGGGGAGCAGAGTCGGGCCGAGTGCGTCTCCCTGAAGTTCCGGGAGGGCGAGCACCTCAAGGCCGACGGCCTCGCCCTGGAGGTGCTCTACACCCCCGGCCACACGGACGACAGCTACAGCTTCCTGCTGAGGCCCCAGTCCCATGCGCCCCGGGTCTTCACCGGCGACACCCTGCTGATTCGGGGCACCGGCCGCACCGACTTCCAGAACGGGGACCCAGGCGCCCAGTACGAGAGCCTGTTCGGCAAGCTCCTCAGGCTTCCGGAGGAGGCCCTGGTCTATCCGGCCCACGACTACAACGGCATGACGGTGAGCACCATCGCCGAGGAGCGCCGCTTCAATCCGCGGCTCCAGGTCAAGGATAAGGCGGAATACGTGGCCCTCATGAACGGGCTCAAGCTCGATAACCCCCGGCTCATGGACATCGCGGTGCCGGCCAACCGCGCCTGTGGGCTGAGACCGAGCCCGGCAGGCTCGCCATAGCACCAGCGCGGCCGTGAAGCGGTCGGGTAGCCCCAGGCCCCCGAGCACAACTTACGACGGTGCCGCGATGCCCCGCTCCTCTAACATGTCCCGCTCATCTATGATGTGGCGGCCGGTCGCCCGCCACCCGGTCAAGTGAACCCAGTCGCAAAGGTTGAACCCTATGCCAAGCCTCAATATGAAGCACCTGAGGTACTTCTGGGCGGTGGCAAGCCATGGGTCCATTGCGCGGGCCTCCTCCGCCCTCCACCTCACCCCGCAGACCATCAGCGGGCAGCTCCGGGAGCTGGAGGAGCAGTTCGGCGGTAAGCTGTTCACGAAATCGGGGCGCAACCTCGCCCTCACCGACACGGGCCGGCTGGTCTTTTCTTACGCGGACGAGATCTTCCGGCTGACCGGCGAGCTGCAGGATGTGATCGCAGGGCGGCCGGTAGGCGCGGTCCGCAATTTTCACGTCGGCATCGCCATGGTCGTGCCTAAGCTCCTCGCCTACCGGGTGCTGGCCCCCACCTTAAGCCTTTCGGAGCCCGTGCGGCTCATCTGTCACGAGGCGCCCTTGGTGGACCTGCTGGCCGATCTCTCGGTGCACAAGCTCGACCTGGTGCTGGCGGATAGCCCGGTCAACCCTGCCCTTAACATCCGCGCCTACAATCACCTCTTGGGCGAGTCCGGGATCAGCTTCTTCGCTACGCGCAGCCCGGCGAGCACCCTGCGGGCGGGATTCCCCGGGAGCCTGGATGGGGCGCCCATGCTGATGCCGACCGGCAGCAGCGCGCTTCGTCGCGCCCTGGAGCTGTGGTTCGACCGTAAGGGGATCAAACCCCGGGTGGTGGCGGAGTTCGAGGACAGGGCCCTGATGAAGGCCTTTGGAGAGGCCGCAGTGGGGGTCTTCACCACCCCCTCGACCGTCGAGCAGGACGTGATAAAAAAATACGGGGTGGAGCTGATCGCACGGACCGATGAGGTCAAGGAGCGCTATTACGCCATCTCAGCCGAACGCCACATTCGCCACCCGGCGGTGGCCGCCATCACCGAGGCCGCCCGGGCGGACCTGTTCCCCCAGCTCGGCGCTGGGTGACAATCGGCCCCCCTAATCGCAACCCCGATTCATGGACAGCGCGGAGAACCCCATGATCCAAGCCAAGCCCCTCGCCCTGACCCTCGCCGCGACCCTCGCCTGTGCCCAGTCCGCCCTGGGGGACGAGGTCACGGATCAGCTCGACGCCGCCCGCAAGGCCTACGAGTCCGGGGAGCTGCACGCGGCCGTGGACGGCCTGAACTTTGCCGTCGCCAAGATCAAAGAGCAGGTTACGGCCCGGCTGCTGCAACTGCTGCCGCAACCCCTGCCCGGCTGGCAGGCCGACGCCGCCCAATCCGAGTCCGCTGGCTTCGCCGCCATGATCACCGGGACCAACCTGAGCCGCCGCTATTATCGGCCGGACGGGGCCGAAGTCAGCTTGAGCCTGATGGCGGACTCGCCCTTGCTGCCCATGCTGAGCATGTTCCTTAGCTCCCCCTTCATCATGCAGGCGGACCCCGGCACCAAGCCCTACAGCCTCAAGGGACAACGGGGCATGCTCAAGCACAGCCCCGATAGCAATGAGTATGAGGCAAGCCTGATGGTAGGCAACCGCATCCTCATCCAGGGCAAGGGCAGCGGGCTGACCGACGAGAAGGCGGTGCAGGAGTACCTGGAGGCCCTGGACCTGGACGCGATCCAGAAGGCCCTGGGCGGCTAGCCGGGTTCGCGGGGCCCGGCGCCTAGGCGCGCTCGATCGGGAAGGCAAGCACCTCATCGATGTGGCCGGCCCCGACTCGCGCCATCAGCAGCCGGTCCAGCCCGAGGGCGACCCCTGAGCCCGCGGGCATGCCGGCGGCGAGGGCGGCCAGGAAGGCGTGATCCTCGGGCGACAGAGGCAGGCCCAGGCGGCGGCGCTCGGCGAGGTCCGCCGCGAAGCGGGACCCCTGGACGGCCGCGTCAGTAAGCTCTTGGAAGCCGTTGGCAAGCTCGACGCCCTCCAAATAGAGCTCGAACCGCTCCGCCACCGGGACAGGCCCTGGACGCACCCGGGCTAGGGCGGCCTGACTCGGCGGGTAGTCGCAGAGGAAGGTCAGGCACCCGCGACCGAGCCCAGGCTCCAGCCGGTGGGTCAGGATCAGGTCCAGCCAGCCGTCCGGCTCTAGGTCCAGAGACTCAGCGCCCGAGATGCCAAGCCCCCGCGCCCGCTCGCGCAGGGAGCGGGCATCCGCCGACCAAGGGTCGATACCGGCTCGCTGCCGAAACAGCTCCCGATAGAGGAGCCGCTCCTGGCCCAGATCAGGGCGGCCAAGGACGGCGCGCACCAGGTCCGCCACCTCGTCCATGAGCCGTTCGTAGGACCAGCCCGGGCGGTACCACTCCAGCAGGCTGAATTCGGGGTGATGCAGCCGACCCCGCTCCCCGTCCCGAAACACTTTGCAGATCTGGTAGATGGGCCCGGATTCGGCGGCCAAGAGCCGCTTCATCGGAAACTCCGGCGAGGTCTGCAGATACAGCGGCTGCCGACCTCCCGGAGCGGACCAGGCGGTCACCAGGCTCTCGATGGCGGGGTCTGTGGCCGCGGCACGGGAGGCGATGGGAGTCTCCACTTCCAGGACGCCGCGCTCCGCAAAGAAGGCGCGGGTCTCGGCCAGCAGGCGGGCACGGGCGCGCAAAACATCGAGGGAGGCCGCGGGGCCCCAGGCCGCGCCGGTGTCGGGACCCGCCCCACCCACCGCTCGGTACCCTGGGCCCGAGCTCACTCCTTGGCGCGGGAGACGTACTCGCCGGTGCGGGTGTCCACGCGGATCAGCTCACCGGTCTGCACGAAGAGCGGCACCCGCACCACGGCGCCGGTCTCCAGGGTAGCGGGCTTGCCGCCCCCGCCGGAGGTGTCGCCCTTGAGTCCGGGGTCAGTCTCGGTGATGGCCAGCACCACGAAGTTCGGCGGATCCACCGAGAGTGGCTGACCGTTCCACAGGGTGACCTTGCAGACATCCTGCTCCTTGATCCACTTGGCTGCCTCACCCACGGCGTTGGCGTCCGCTGTCATCTGCTCGAAGGAGGCCGGGTCCATGAAGTGCCAGTGCTCACCGTCGTTGTAGAGATACTGCATGTCGGTATCATGGACGTCCGCCGCCTCCACCGTGTCGCCGGACTTGAAGGTCTTCTCCACCACCCGCCCGGTCTTGAGATTGCGCACGCGGACCCGGTTGAAGGCCTGACCCTTGCCGGGCTTGACGAACTCGTTCTCGACGATGCTGTAGGGATCCCCGTCCAGCATGATCTTAAGTCCGCCCTTGAATTCATTGGTGCTGTAGGTGGCCATGTCGTCCTCGTTGCCGGTGGAGCTAAACCGCACAATGGTAGCGCGAAGCGCGCGGCCTTGTCAGAGCCCGGCGGCCGGGGAGGCGCTGGACTGGAAGACCGAGCTGGCTCGCGCCTTCCGGGATTCCGCCTCACTCCTCGGCGCCCTGGGCCTGGAGGCCGCCGACATCCCCGGGATGGACCCGGCGCCGGAAGGGTTCCGGCTCCTCGTTCCCCGGGGCTTCGCCGCCCTGATGCGGCCCGGGGATCCCGCGGACCCCCTGCTGCGACAGGTTCTGCCGCTGCGCGCGGAGCGGACACCCACCGCCGGCTTCGTCCTCGACCCGGTGGGGGACGGGGCGGCCACACGGCTGCCTCGTCTGATTCACAAGTATCGGGGACGCGTCCTGCTGATGGCGCATGGGGCCTGTGCCGTCCACTGCCGTTACTGCTTCCGACGTCACTTCCCCTATGCCGACCTGGGCGCCAGCGAGCCGCGCATGCGCGAGGCAATCGCCGCCATCGCCGCCGACCCATCCCTCGACGAGGTGATCCTCAGCGGCGGCGACCCGCTGATGCTCGACGATCGCGCCCTGGGATCGCTGCTGGCCCGGCTGGAGCTGATCCCCCACCTCCGCCGCCTGCGGATCCACAGCCGGCTCCCCGTCGTGTTGCCGCAGCGGGTGGGCCCCGAGCTGTGCCGGATGCTCGGCGCCCTGCGTCGCAGCCCCGTCCTGGTTATCCATGCCAATCATCCCCGCGAGCTCGGCGGCGGCGTACCCGCGGCCCTCGACCGGCTCAGGGCCGCCAAGGTCTCCCTGCTCAACCAGAGCGTCCTGCTCGGGGGCGTCAACGACGACCTTGACACCTTGGCGGCGCTGAGCGAAGGACTCTTCGCCGCCGGCGTACTGCCCTACTATCTCCACCAGCTCGATCCGGTCCAGGGGGCGGCTCACTTTCAGGTCTCGGACGCCCGGGCCCGGGCACTCATCGAGTCCCTGCGGGAGCGCCTGCCGGGCTATTTGGTGCCCCGCCTGGTCCGCGAGGTGGCGGGAGACCCGGCCAAACGCCCTCTCTGATCGCGTTCCAGCGCGCCCGACCTGCGTGACTTGAGAGATGGCCCACAGCGAGGGCGGCCGAGGTTCTTGAGAATGCCGCAAGACGCGCCGGCCCCTTACATGCCCGGCTCGATCACCCGCGCGAAGCTGGATTGAGAGCCCCCGGCCGGCGGAGACCCAGCAGTGCCCAGGCCCGATCCTGCGCCGGCCCGAAGGGCACGCCAACCGCCGTGGTTTCCCGCTGGGGCCGAAGCGCCGATAATTCGTGCCAGCGTCACCCTCCTGGACCCGCACCACAGCCCCATGTCCGCTCCCACTCAAGCCGCAACCGTGCTGGTCGTCAGCTCCCAGGCGAACGAGGCCGAGCGCCTGGTCACCTCCCTACGCAACGGGGGGCTGGCGGTACGCGGCCTACACAGCGCCGAGGGTGAGCGGATCCACCGCCTGGTCGAGCGGGGTGAGTGTGACCTCGTGATCTGCTGCGGGTACGACCCGGAGGTCGATCTGGCGTCGGTCCTCGCCCGTCACAGGGAGCTGGGGACCGAGGTGCCCCTGCTCCTGGTCGCCGATCACCAGAGCGACTCTCAGTCCATGATCCGGGCCCTGCGCGCCGGGGCGCGGGACGTCATCGAGCGGGACGACCAGGAGCATCTCCAGCTCGTGGTGGCGCGGGAGCTGCGGGACCTGAGGGAGCGCCGGCGGGCCCGCGAGCTGGAGCAGCGGCTTCAGCGCTGCGAGCAACGGAGCCGGGAGCTCGTCGAGAGCACGGGTGAGGCGGTCGCCTTCGTGCAGGAGGGGTTGCACCTACACGCCAACCCCGCCTATCTCGGCCTGCTTGGCTTCCCGAGCCTCGACGACCTCCAGTCCGCCACCTTCCTGGACCTGATCGCCTCCGAGCAGCGCCGCCCGGTGCGCGACTTCCTGCGCCAGCGGGAGATCGGCAACCTTCAGGATACCAGCGAGCTTGCGACCCTCTGCATGCGCACCGACGGTAGCCGCTTCCCCGCGCTGCTCTCGGCGGTTCGCTCCGAGTCGGAGGGAGAGCCGTGCCTGCGCATCGTCCTGCGCGAGGCCGACAGCGCCCATCCCCCAGGTCTCCACGAGCAATCCTCTGGCAGCGCCGGGCACCTCGACGGCTACCAGGGTCTGGTCGCCGCCCTGGACGCACGGATCGGTCCCGACGGGACCGTGGAGCAGCCCTTCGCGGTGCTCGTCCTGCGGGCGCCCGGCGCCGCCGAGCTGCTCCAGACCCTGGGTCTGCGCCGGGGCCTGGGCTCCCTCGACTCCCTGGGCCAGTCCCTCAAGGCCATCGCCCCCGAGACCGCCGCCGTGTACCGAATCAGCGGGGACAGTTTCGCCCTGGTGGCGAATGTGGCAGATGTCGCGTCCGCCACGGCGCTTGAGCAACGCATCCGCGCGCGGGTCCATCTGACCCCGCCCCCTGGTACCGACGTCAGGGCCCGCCTGGATTGCGATCTAGGCCTGGTCTTCGCGGCCGGAGCCAGCGAGTCGCCGGTCGAACTGGTGGACGAGGCCTACCGACTGAGCCTAGGAGGAGCGCCAGCGGCATCGCCACCGCCCAGCGGGCCCACCCGGTCCACCTCGCTGGCCACCCGCGACAAACAGGCCCCGGAGGACGGCGACGAGGCGATGTCGGCCAAGATCCAGCAGGCCCTCGACAGCGATCGCTTCCTGCTCGTCTATCAACCGATCGTGAGCCTGCTTGGGGACAACCAGGAGAACTACAGTGTCCTGGTCCGGCTGATCGACGAGACCGAGAGCCTCGTGGAGGCGCGGGATTTTATCGGGCCGGCGATCCGACACGGACTGATCGAGCGCATCGACAAATGGGCGATCCATCAGGCCACCCGGGCCATTGGCGAGCACCGCAGCGCCGGTCATGCCCTCAACTTCTTCATCAACCTAGCCGAGGACAGCTTTCGCGATCCCGGGTTGATCATCTGGATCTGCGACTGCCTGCGGGAGTTCGACGTGCGCGGCAGTTGGCTCACCTTCGTCTTCCAGGAAGAGCTGGTGGAGGCCAACCTGGCCAGCCTGACCCGACTGATCGAGGGCCTGCGTAAGATCAAATGCCGGGTGGCCATTAACCGCTTCGGTGCCGGCGATCACCCCGAGACCCTGCTGCAAGCCATTCCGCTGGACTTCGTGCTGTTTCAGCCGGAGTACGCCCAGGGTCTCGCCGACGACCGCGACAAGCAGCAGAAGCTGCTCGGCCTCGCCAACCTGGCCCGGGAGTACAACGTCAAGAGCGTGGTGACGGGGGTCGAGGAGGCCCGCACCCTGACCATCCTCTGGACCGCGGGCGTGGACTACGTCCAGGGCAACTTCCTGCAGCGACCCTCACCGACCCTGGAGATCTCCACCTGACGCCGCAAAGGCCCAAGACTGGGTCCCGACGGGGATCGGACGCCCGGATGCGGGCCGCGCGCCCCGGCGTCATTTGCGCTCGATCACGCGTCAAAACTCCCCGGCGGCCGCCCCCTCCATGATCTCCTTGATGGTGTTGCGCACCCGGATGGCGGACTCCTTGAGCTCGGGGGGCAGCTCGGTGCCGCCGTGGATCA
>JBLMWY010000363.1:0-3151 GCA_050257475.1 Bdellovibrio bacteriovorus | reverse complement strand
ATCTCCACCAGCAGGCGGCCGCGATGGTCGATGATGGCGGAGATCCCGGTGTTGGTGGCCCGGAGCAGATAGCGGCCGGTCTCCAGGGCCCGCATGCGGGCGATCTCGAGATGCTGGTGGGGCGCCAGGGAGTCGCCGAACCAGGCGTCGTTGCTGACGTTGATCAGAAACTGGGCGTCCGGCAGGGCCTGGGTCACCTCGGCGGGGAAGGCGTCCTCGTAGCAGATGGAGGCCCCGGTGATCCAGGCCCCCACCCGCAGCAAGGGCCTGGCGCCTTCCCCTCGGCTGAAGTCGGACATGGGCACCTCGAAGGCCTCGGCCAGGGGCCCGAGCCACGACTTGAAGGGCATGAACTCGCCGAAGGGGACCAGGTGGCGCTTGGCGTACAGATCCTCGGTGCTGCCAATGCTCAGGAGTCCGTTGTAGTAGCGTCCCGTCTCCTGATCCAGCACCGGGATGCCGAGGACGATCTCCGTCCCCTCTCGGCGCGCCCGCTCGGCGAGGGGCTCGATCAAGGTCCCGCGTACCTCGTGCAGGAAGTCCGGGATCGCCGTCTCGGGCCACAGGATGAGGTCCGAGTCCAAGTGCGCCAGGGTCAGGTCCACGTACGCGTCCAGGATGTCGAGGCGCGCCTGGGGGTCCCACTTGAGGGCCTGGGGGATATTGGCCTGCACCAGGGTCGCCGTGATGGGCTCCCCCGAGGGCTCGGTCCATTCCACCTGCTGGAGCGCGGCTCCACCCAGCCAAAGCGCCACCAGCCCCGCCCCGGACCAGATTCGGGCGCGCCGGGGGAGACGCGCCAGACCCCACAGGAGGCCCCCGGATAGGGCCGCGATCAGGCTGAGGCCGTAGACCCCGGTGAGGGGCGCAAAGCCGGCCAGAGGCCCTTGCAGTTGGGTGTATCCGAGGTTGAGCCAGGGGAATCCCGTGAAGAGCCAACCGCGCACCCACTCGGCCAGGACATAGAGTCCGGGGATCAACAGCAGGGGAGCGGCCAGTGGGCGCTCGGGGGCCAGGCGCCGCGCGAGCCAACCCATCAACCCGTAGTAGAGGGCCATGGCGGCGACGAACAGGACCATCAGCAGGTTGGCGAGCCAGGCGTCCATATTGCCGAATTCGTTCAGGCTGATGCGGATCCAGAAGACCCCAAAGCCGAGGAGACCGACCCCAAAGGCGTAGCCGCGCCAAAAGCCGGCACGGGGCGAACCCTGACGCAGGGTCTCGATCAGGACGGCGAGCGCGACCACGGCGATGGGGAAGAGCGAGAAGGGGGCGAAGCCGAGGACCGTCAGGGCCCCGGCCGCCAGGGCGGCGAGCAGGGGGGGGAGCCCGCCGAGGCGGCTGAGGATCCGGTGTCCTGGCTCCGGGCCGAGGCGGTTGCTTGGGAGGTCCATGGGGGCCGCCTCAGGGGGTTGAATCGGCGCCCCTTCTAGCAGCCGAGGCCCCAGAGGTCAATCCGCGGTGGCTGCGAGGGACCACGATGCTCGGGCTCAGTCGTAGCGGGTGTCCTTCCAGCGCCTCAGGGCCGTGAAGACGGCGCCTCGACCCGTAAGGGGGTGGCCAACGAAGCGCTCCGCCGCGGCCTTCACCCCCGGCTCCCGGGTGCGCAGGAAAGGGTTGGTGGCCAGCTCCAGGGCCAGCGGCGAGGGGACCGTCGGCAGCCCGAGCGCCCGCGTCTCCCGGGCTGCGCGCTCGCGATCGGCCAAGGCCAAGCTCTCGGGCTCCACCCAGCGGGCGAAACCCAGGTTGGCCAAGGTGTACTCATGGGCACAGTAGCAGAGGGTGGCGGGGTCCAGGGCGGCGATGCGCTCGAGCGAGTCCGAGAGCTGCTCGAAGGTGCCATCGAAGACCCGCCCGCAGCCGGCCGCGAACAGGGTGTCCCCGCAGAAGAGGCAGCCGAGTCCCAGGTACCCGATGTGGGTGGCGGTGTGGCCGGGCAGCTCCAGCACGCGCAAGCGGGTCGTCAACCCAGCCGGTTGGACCCAGTCCCCTTCCACCAGGGTATCCGTCAGGTCCCGGATGCGCGGGTCCCTGGGCCCATAGACGCGGAGACCCGGCCAAGACTGGCGCAGCTCGGAGATTCCCCCTACATGGTCCCCATGGTGATGGGTAATCAGCACGGCGCCCAGACGCAACCCCTTTCGTGCCAGGGTTGCAAGCACCGGCTCCGCGTCTCCAGGGTCCACCACCACCGCGGTGGGTGCGGGAGGCTCCTGAAGCAGCCAGATATAGTTGTCGTCGAAGGCGGAGATAGGGCTGATTTCGAGCATGGCGGCTGCAGGGGCTGGGAATCAGTCCGGCCGAGCTCGGGGTCTTTGGCTCACAGTCGATTGGCCGACGGCGAGTCGAGCAACGGGAAGGTCCGGCCATTGACGGTGAAAAGGCCGTCGGCCAGCCGGAAGGTTGAGGTGACGCGCCCCTCCCGCAGGGAGACCAGGCCGTCGTCTAGCCAACCTTGCAGGCCGGATGAGGGTGCGGATCCCGGGCGGCCGGGGCCGGCGCTCGGCGGCGCCAGCCATCGCCGAGCCAGGGGCTCGGGCAGGTCGATCTCCCCCTCGGCCCTGAGGGCGCGGATCAGGCCGCTGGCATCTGCCCGCCTGGCCCCCCTGGACTGGATACCCTGGTCTAGCGGCTCGATCTCGAGGCTGAGCCGAGCGGTCACGGGGCCCTCGGGGGTGTCGACCCGGGCCGGATCGACAAGGATGCGTGGGTGGCCAGCCGCCAGCCGCGGCAGTAGCTGGCCGAGCAGCGCCGCGCCGATCATCTGCCGCATGGCAAGCGGGGCACCCCCTGGGGACAGGACCTGAAGCACGCTCTTCAGGTCCCCAAGGACCGTCCTGTCGAGGTCGGTCGTGGTGAGCCCGAGCCGCGGTTGGCGGTAGGTCTGACCGTCGAGGGTCAGGGCCTCGGCGCTGAACCCGAGGTGCAGGTCCAGGCGGCCGTCGCTGGGGCGCTGGGCCGGCCCAGGGTCCGAACCCAGGGTTCCGGGGGTGGACTCGACCGCCCCGGGGGATCCGGTCAGGGGACCGAGTCCAACCCGCGTGTCGCCGGCGGGGCTCTGGCGCAGGCTGGCGGTCAGGCGCAGATCGAGGACCCGAGCCAGTGATCGCTGGTGTCCCTCGAGCTCGGCCTCGGGCAGCGCGAGATCCAG
>JBLMWY010000362.1:0-9087 GCA_050257475.1 Bdellovibrio bacteriovorus | reverse complement strand
ATCGAACTTTGCGGAAACCAAAACGGCGGTGGGTACGGCGCATCGAGGGAGGGGATGCACCCAGCCAATCCCTCCCTGCAACCCGGGCCGCTTACTGATGCAGTCTAGACAGCATGAGAGGAATATCCCCACGCAAACGGTCTGGTATTGGCCGGGTGCATCGTAGGTGTCGCTGGCCTCGATCTCGCTCGGGCGGCCTGGCTGCCTTCAACGGGCTGAGAATCCCACTTCCCGCCCGGGCGCTCTTGAAGAAGATGCTGCACCGCAAGAACTGGCGTTCTCCTGTCGCAAGTGAGCGTGCACCCGCGATCGCAGATCGAGTATTCGCAATGGGTCGCATTCGTCCACTGGTGCGCACCGCGCTGCGCGTCCAATGTCAATGTTGAGTCATCGCCCGCCGCAGCGGTGCCTTGTTCGGCTGCGACACGCGGAATCGAACCGCAGCCCGGGTGGCCCAGTCGAACCCCCATCACCAAGTGCGTCCCGAGCGCAGCCAAAGGTTGGAGGTCGGGGCTGCCCCCGCGCATGTTCGCAACCTTCCGCATCCATCCTAACCGGCTGATATTGAGTGGTTTGGTGCGGGTCGCCATCCCACCACCACCACCACCCCAACCCCAACCGTTCTCGGTTGGGTTTTTTTGTCAGACCGCGCGTAACGTTGCGAACCGTTTGGGGTTCCTGCGGAGGACACGGGACCTCCCCTCCCGGCCGCCTACCCCACCGTGGGGCCTTCACCACTCTCTCATCGCCTTTCTTCTCTCCAACCCTGGCCTGTGGCCAGAGCCAGAAGTCCGCAGTCACGAAGCCCTTTTTGTCGTGCGGAATCCGCACGTTATACGCGGACTGATTGTTGCGGTTTGTTTGTAGCATTGGGTGGCAGAGTCAAATAGGCATCCTGAAGCGGCCAGCCGCTATCGCGAGACGAGGTGCAAGTCAAAGCTGGTTGGTGCAAACGGGGGCGGGCTCTTGGTGTAGTGCTCCTGGTCACGCCACCCGGGGCCAATGCAGCGTTCCCGCTCCCTTGCCTTCCCCGTCCTTGACCGGCAGCAGGTCCACGAATCGGCCCCCGGCCTCGGCGAAATGCCGGAACGTCGACGGGCCGAAGGTGCGCTTCTTCTTCGAGACGCCCTTGGGCTTGCATGCTGTCCGATGCGGTCGCCCAGGTAATCCCAGTAGGAGACGCCGAGCTTGCGGCAGGTCTTCTTCAGGCTGGTGAAGCCATCGCAACGCGGCGGAAGATCGCGCGCGACCGCGCCGTTAAGGACAGCCACGCGCGTCGCCCATTGGCGCCAGTCAGAACAAGAACCCATGACGTCCAGGGCCTACATCGGGCTTCCTGGCATGGAAGTTGACCGACTGGATGAACAGATCCTTGGCAACCTTGGCCTCGGCGGTGGTGTCGTAGAAGCAGTTGAAACGCCGCACCACGCGACCCTCGATGAGCCCGCTCTGCGCGGCAATGACGGGAAGCTCCGACTCCACCAGCGCTCCAGCGATGCAGGCCGCCCACAGCTCGGGGTTGCTGCGCGCCGCCAGGGTCAGCTCACGCTGTACTACCACGTCCGCCAGATAGAGACGGCCGCCAGGCTTGAGCACCCGATAGACCTCATTGAGGACTGCGCTCTTGTCAGGTGCCAGGTTGAGGACACCGTTGGAGATCACCAGGTCCACACTCGCGTCCGGTACCGGCAGCGACTCGTAGAAGCCTTGATGGATCTGCACGATGTCGGCAAGTCCCGCCTGACGGGCCGCCTCGGTGGCGGTCTGCACCATGGCCGGGGTCGCGTCGACGCCGATGGCGCGCCCAGCCGGCCCAACCCGGCGGGCGGCGAGAAGCAGATCCATCCCGGCGCCGCAGGCGTGATCGAGCACCGTGGAGCCGGGAGCGACCGAACCGATCGCCAGGGGATTGCCGACCCCCGCAAAGCGCTCGGTGGAGACGGTCGGAATGGTGGCGAGCTCCTCGCGATCGTAGCCCAGGAAGTCGTGGGCGTAGTCCGCACCGCGATGAAAGTGGTAGTGGGCATTGGGGTCGCGCGCCACCTGCTCGTAAGTGGCGATCACCTGGGTCCGCAGGTCGTTCACGTTGAAGTGGATGGGGGCGGTCGTTGCCATGGTGAGTCTCCGAATGAAAGGGTCAGAAAGAGGCTGTCACAGGCCGACCAGCTGGGCGACGACGCCGCGGTCGCGAACCGAGCCCAGGATGCGCTGGGCGCTGATCGAGTCGGGGTCGTAGTCGACCAGGATCAGCCGCTGGGACCTCGCGCTCGGCGCGGCCCGGGACACTCCGGGCTGGGCGGCGATCGCATGCGCGATCCCGGTGGGTTCGGCGGCACCGATGTCCCCGGATAGATGCACGATGACATTGACGGATGGATGGCTCATCTGAAGTCTCTCCTCGTTTCTGAAGGGTCAGGGTCGTCGCCCGGCGCCGCGCGTGGCGCCGCCCCGGGCTTGAGGAAAAGACTAGGACCGCGACGTATCGAAACGATGTCCGCAGTGCGCGGCTTTGTAGCGGGATTGTTTCCGGACCGTTCAGGGCGCAGCCGAACCCGAGGGGACGGCGCGCGGTTGGTTACTGCGCGGGCTGTCGCGGCAGAAGCTCTTCCACCAGGGCCCGGAAGGCGGGGATGTCGAGGGGTTTGCGGGTCAGGGCGCGGATACCGGCGCCCGAGATGCGCGCCTCCGTCAGGTGTTCGCTGTGGCCCGTATATAAGACGACCGGGACCTGGCGACGCAGTCGCAGCACCTGCTCGGCCGCCTCGAGACCCGTCATCCGGGGCATGGTCTGGTCGAGCACCACCAGGTCGAAGCCGTCCGGCTCGGCGGAAAAACGCTCACAGGCCTCGGCACCGTTCTCGGCCAGGCTCACGGCAAGCCCCCAGCCGCCGAGCAGATCCTCCATGAACTCCCGAACCGAGGCCTCATCGTCGGCCAACAGCACACGACCGCGAAGACGGGTGGCGTCCTTGGCGCCTCCAATGGGGTCAGGTCCAGCAAGCCCCTGGGCGCTCTGCTCCTGCGCCGCTGGGAACCAGGCGGGAAACCAGATGCGGATGGTCGTGCCTTCACCGGGCGAGGTATCGACGTGGATGTGTCCACCGTACTCGTGCACGATGCCGTGCACCATGGCCAGCCCCATGCCGCTGCCCTTGCCGATCTCCTTGGTGGAATAGAAGGGCTCAAACATCCGCTCGAGCACCTGCGGCGCGACACCGGGACCGCTGTCGGTGACCGCCAGCTCGACGAATGAGCCCGCGACGGGCTGATGACAGGAGCTGCACACGCAGCCCGAACAGGTCGCGGTGCGCAGCGCGATCAAGAGTCTCCCCTTTCCCTCCATGGCGTCGCGAGCGTTGATGCAGAGGTTCATTAGGACCTGCTCCACGTGCAAGGGGTCGAGCAGCACGCACGGAACACCGGTTCCCAGCTCGGTCCGGATCTCGACGCTGGATGGCAGGGTCGACTGGAGCAGCTTGACCGCCTCGGTGAGCTTAGGCCCCAGTTGAAGGGATCTGGGCTCGCCGCGCTGGCCCCGGCTGAACGTCAGCATCTCCTGGATCAGAGCCTTGGCCCGCTCGCCTGAGCGTTCCGCCCGCTCCAGATACCTGGCGAGCGTGGCATCTTCGTAACCCTGCGCACGCTCCCGGGCCATGACCAGGTAGCCCAGGGTCGCGGTGAGGATGTTGTTGAAGTCGTGGGCAATGCCGCCGGTGAGCTGGCCGATCGCCTCCATTTTCTGCGCCTGGCGCAGCTGACTCTCCAGGCGAATGCGCTCCTCCTCGGCGCGCTTGCGCTCGGTGATCTCGCGCGTCACGACGAGGATTCGGTCGGCGCCGCCGACCTTGACCTGCTTGATGTATTTTTCGTCCCAGTGGAGGCTGCCATCCTTGTTCCGTCGGTGCCATTCCGTGCGTACCGGCCCGTCGCGCCGCGCCTTTGCGACAAGCTGCGTGGCATGCTCCGACGTGTATGGCGGTACACCGGAGCTCAGCTGTCCCGAATCGACCGCGAGCAGTTCCTCGCGGCTGTAGCCATACTGCTCGCACGCCTTGGGGTTTACGTCGAGGATGGCGCCCGTGTCGGCGTCGTGCACAAAGAGTGGGTCCTCGGCGGCCTCGAAGATGCTGCGATAGCTTTCCTCGGAACGACGGCGCGCCTCGTCGGCGGTCCGCCGCTCCAGCTCGATGGCCGCGCGCACGGAGAGGATCCTGAGGATGCACTCGGCCATGCCGCGGTCGCGCAGTGGTTTGCGGTCGACCACCGCCATCAAGCCCATGGACCCTCCACCTGAATCAAACAGCGGGATGGCCGCGTAGCCGACTCCACCGATCGCCTTCACGTGGGGGTCCGGAAAGACCTCCTGGATGCCCTCGGCGTGGTAGCGAAAACGCTGGCCCACCACGTCCTCACAGGGAGTCCCTTTCAGCGCATACTCGAAGTTGGGCAGCACTTGTCCGCGGTCGCAGACGGCGATGGTTTCGACGGCATCCGAGCCCCCCGCCGACAGGACGCCGATGAAGGCCAGATCCGCACCCAGTGCCTGGGTCGCACCGAGTACCAGCACCTCGAAGATGTGGTCCTCGTCCGTGCTCGCCACGGCGCCTGCGGCGCAGTTCAGGGCATCGCGCAGGGCGTCCGGTGCGAAGCCGTGGGGAGCGGAGCGGGAGGCTGAATGAAGGGTATGCATGCGGTCCTCATTGGGTTGCTTCGAGTCTATCAGCCGCATCCCACCGCAGGTTCCCGGCGAAACGAACCGGCAGCAATTGAAACACACCCGAAACACGCGACCGGCCGAACAGTTTCCCGCCGGTTGACCTACCGCCTAAGGCGCCGCAAAGGCTCGTGGGGCCGTCATGCGCCGGGGGGCACGAACATGTAACCCACCCCGCGCACGGTGCGGATACATTGGGGCTTCTCGGGATCGGCCTCGATCTTGCGGCGCAGCCGCGCAATGCGGATATCGACGCTGCGGTCGAAGGGGTCCCAGTCACGGTTCTGGGTCAGGTTGAGAAGCTGATCGCGTGTCAGCGGCCGTCTGGGCCGCTGGACGAGGACCTCCAGGAACTCGAACTCCATACGCGTCAAGGGGATCTCCTGCCCGTGTGCGTCGAACAGCTGGCGGCTGTCGAGGTCCAGCACACAGGAACCGGCGGCGACCCGGCGGGTCTCGGTTGTCTTCGCCGCAGCCGTTGGCGCCTCGGGCTGCGCGACGCGCTGGTAGCGGCGCAGCACGCATTTGAGCCGCGCCTTGAGCTCACGGGGGTCGAAGGGTTTGGCGACATAGTCGTCGGCTCCGACCTCCAGCCCGACGATACGGTCCACCGTCTCGCCGGCCCCTGAAACCATGATGACGCCGATGTCGAAGTGCTCGCGGATGTAGCGCGCGAGGCTTAATCCGTCCTCCCCCGGAAGACCCACGTCCAACAGGACCACGCTCGGCGTCTCGCGCTCGAGCAACTGTCTCGCAACCGAGGCGCTGTCCGCCGCAGAGACCTCGTAGCCCTGTTCCGACAGGTAGTCGTCGAGCAGATCCCGCACGTCGGGATCATCGTCCACCACCAGCACGCGTACGGACTCGGTCACGGTGATTCCTCTCGGTCGCACGAATCTGAGTCTTTCAGTTGACTATTATTGCCCACGCTGGCGCTAACGCGAGGACGCCTGCCTGCACATAGCCGTCGCGCTCGACCATGTCTTCATGTGCGTGTCGCCCGGGACCCCGGCGGCCGAACGGCTCGCGGCCTTCGGACTAACGGAGGGGGCGCCGAACCGCCACCCGGGCCAAGGCACGGCCTGCCGCCGCTTCTTTTTCCGCAATGCGATGTTGGAGCTGCTGTGGATGGATGAGCCTGCAGCGGTGCGGTCAGAGGGAACCGCGAGACGCGGCTGGGGGAGCGTCGGTCTCAGCGGAGCTCGATGGCATCGCCCTTCGGCTTTTTTTCCGCCCGGCCAGGCCTCCGGGTTGGCAGTAGGGACGGGAGCAGGCACGCGCGTCCCTGCGCATTGGGATGACTAGGCGGCATCGAGGATGCTGCCGCGCACCGGCGGTCGCAGGAAGGTCCACGCCACTAGCCGGACGTTCAACGGCGAGCGCCGGTTCCAAGGCAGCAGCGACAACAGTCGCGCCATGGGACAGTAGTCCACCAGCACCGCCGTCGTGGTCCCGGCGAGCTGGATCCAGTGGAAGAATCCCAGCGGCTGCCACAGTCCCGCCAACATCCACAGCAGATAGCCGGTACGCACCTGCACCGGGAACGCCTTTGGCGAGCCTTCCCGCAAGAGGTAGTGCAGGGTCTGAACCGCCGTCACCCCGAGCGCGGGGGCAAACCCCAGGGGGCAGCCCGCTAGCGCTGCGGCCAGTAAAAGGCCCGTCACCAGCCAGTACCACCAGGCGATCTCTGTCACGCGTGTCAATGTGGTGCTCCCTCATTTGACGGCAAAGAAGGTCACGCCGTGGAAGCGCAGCCTCCCGGCGAAGCGTTCGGCCAGCGGGGCGTTGCGCAGACAGTCATAGCAGCTCACGAGTTTTCCCTCCACCAGCCCCGCCCGGGCGGCCAGCTCCGGCAGCTCCTCCTCGACCAAGGCGCCCGCGACGAAGGCCTGCCAGAGATCCGCGCCCAGATCGGGATCGAAGGAGGGTTCGCGGTCCACGACCAGATCGGCCAGATACAGCCGCCCGCTGGCCTTGAGTACCCGGCGGATCTCCGCGAACACCCATGCGCGCTCGGCCGTACGTTGCAGTGCGCCATTGGCGATGACCAGGTCGATGCTCGCCGCGGCTACCGGCAGGGCGTCAAATTGCCCATCCCGAATCTGCACCCACTCAGACAGGCCGGCCGCTGTTACCGCCATCCGCGCGCAGGCGCGCATTCCCGCGGATGGCTCGATCCCGATGACGCGACCCTCGGGACCCACCCGCCGCGCGGCGATCAGCGCATCGCTCCCGGCCCCGCAGCCGAGGTCCAGGACCGTCTCGCCGGCATTCAGCTCCCCGACCGAGAAGGGGTTTCCCAACCCCACGAAGCGGTCGATGGCTACCTTGGGCAGGGATTGAAGATCGCTGCCGTCATAGCCCAGGTAGTGCCGGGCGTAGTAAGGACCACGGTGGATGTGAAACTGGGTGTAGGGGTTACGCGCCACCTGCTCGAAGGTCTCCCGGACCTGCGCGCCTAGGGCGTCGGTGCGGTGGGCGATGAGGTTGGCAGTGGTCATGTCCGGATTTCCTCTGGCTCGGTTCAATTGGGATCAGCGAGGGGCGGTGCGCCGACGGTGCTCCGCCCCCCGCTCGCCCTTAGGCGGTCTCGCTCACCGGGCTCGCCGGGCCGGCGGCTCCCTTGAAGCGGGGGATCAACATGGGCACTCGCTTGCGGTAGCCCGCGTACTCCGGATGGACATCGATCAGGTCGCGCTCCTCAAGCTGAATGGCGATCAGGATGTAGCCGGTGGCCAACAGCGCGAACACCAAGTGCGCGATGGTCATGGTCGGCGTCGCCCAGAAGGCAAAGAACCAGCCCACATACAGGGGGTGGCGTACCCACTTGTAGGGACCAGGGGTGCCGAACTTGAGGTGCGTGTAGTCCTTGCCGATCAGATAAAGCCACACCTGGCGCAGACCGAACAGGTCGAAGTGGTTGATCAGGAAGGTCGCGACCAGCACCAGCCCCCAGCCGAAGGCGAACAGGCTGTAGAGCACCGCCTTGCCGAACGGGTCCTCGACATTCCAGATGACCCCGCCGATGGGCTGCCACCAGGCAAAGAGGACGATCAGCAGCAGGCTCGACACCAGCGTGTAGGTGCTGCGCTCCGCGGCCCTGGGGATAAAGCGGGTGATCCAACGCTTGAACCCGGGGCGGGCCATGACACTGTGCTGCACGGCAAAGATCCCAAGTAGCAGGCTGTCGACCAAGAGCGCCACCCACAAGGGCGTCTGTGGGACCGAGTCGACGGACTTGGGCACCCAGAGATTGCCGACGAAGCCGATGGCGTAGAGGAAGGTGGCGAAGAAGATGGCGTAGCTCACCACGCCGTAGAAGAACACCGAAATACGCTTGAACATTGGATTGTCCCCTCGAGACAGACGTGATCAGAACACCAGACGGGCTCAGCCGACCCAGACCAGGTTGGCCAGGAGCTCCATGACGTCTGCCCGCCGCAGGTCGCCAAAGGCGCGCCTTAAGCGCACGCTCAAGTGGGACTTCGCAGGGTTCTTCATCATGTTGCTCCTGGTCGCTGGGTTGGACGGGCGACCTTGCCCTCGCTGGGTTCCTTGGGTTTCCCGGGAGCGGCGGGATCCGCCCCGGTTGACGAGGAGTCTGGACGGCGCTCGTATCGGGGCGGCTGGCGGTGGGTATGGGTTTTGTGACCCGATGGTTTCAGGACGGAGTCTCAGAGCACGGCGGGCGCGGGGTATGTTTCAGTATCTGGTCTCCTAAGGCCGCTGGGTCATTGAGTGGCGGCTCCGTGGGCGCCCGCCGACAGGAGACAGGACCGCCGTCCAGGCAACTGCCTGGACGAAGCGCTGAGGCGACAGGGCTGCAACAGTTTGTGCGGCCTGCTGAAACGGGCTTGATACCTGCGCTGCCTAGCCTTTTAGGCGAGAGCAAGCATACCCAGGCCCGCAATCAGGAGGTCAGCCATGAGCGTCCACGAGCTCCAGATCAAAGTGCGCACCGAGTGGTACGGCTCCCGGGAACTTCAGCGGCAGTTCCCAACCCCAGAGTTTTACTGGTGGGAGAAGTACCAACGGGTCTACTGTCCGAACTGTCGGGCCGATTTTGCAGCCTTGGGATGGTGCGCCAAAGAAGCCGCTGCGCGCTGACGCGTCCTCTGGGGGCGTGCCCCGTCCTGTGGGAGTGCCTGGTAAATTTCCTATTGCAGGCCACTGAAAAACTGGGCGGACAGTTCGGACTTCGCCGAACATCGCCGGCGATGCCCACTTTGCTCACCGTCCGCGTCTTCGGACATCACAGCCGCTCAGCGGGTAGGCTGCGGGAGACTGCAATGCAGTCCTTTGCGGTCACCCAGAAAGCCACCCTTGGGCGACCGGCAGCCGTTGACCCGTCACTCGACAGGCCCAAATTGACC